>NZ_JBHUDX010000018.1:57040-67015 GCF_042678285.1 Streptomyces caeni | reverse complement strand
CCGCCGCGGCGCTGCCGCCCCCGCCCGGCCGGGCGGGGGATGGGCTTCGCCATGACCTGGTGGGCGTTCACGTTCCCCGTCGGCACGTGCGTCACCGGCGCGGAGGCACTGGCCCGGCGCACCGGGCTCGCCGTCCTGGACGGGCTCGCGGTCGGCCCGTACGCGCTGCTCGTCACCGCCCGGGCCGTCACCGCCGTCGGCACGGGCCGCGGCGTCGTCAGCGGAGAGCTGCTCGCAGCGCCTCGCCGATGACGCGCGGCGCCTCGGTCAGCGAAGGCCCGTACCAGGTGAGATGGCGCCCGCTGACCAGCGCGCAGGGCGTCTTCGGGAAGGACTCCGGGCCGTCGTCGGCGGTGAAGCGGTACGGCTCGTCGGGCAGCACCACGAGGTCCGGCGCCGCGTCGCGCAGCTCGGGCAGCGGAATCCTCGGATAGCGCTCCGCATGGGCCGCGTACACGTTGTCGACGCCGAGCCGGGCCAGCACGTCCCCGGCGAAGGTGTCACGGCCCAGCACCATCCAGGGCCGTCGCCAGACGGGCACCACGGCGGTCGTGCGGCGCCGCGGCACGGGCAGACCCGACCAGACGGAGCGGGCCTCGTCCAGCCAGCGCGGCCGGGCGGACACCCCGCACGCGGCCACCACCCGCTCCAGCTCCCGGAACGCCTGCGGCACGTCCCGCACCTCGGTGACCAGTACCTCCAGGCCCGCCGCGCGCAGGGCGGCGAGGTCCGGTTCGCGGTTCTCCTCCTCGTTGGCGAGCACCAGGTCGGGGGCGAGCCGGACGATCCGCTCGACCGCGGGGTTCTTGGTCCCGCCGATCCTGACGACGTCGAGGCCCGGCGGACGGCTGCACCAGTCGGTCGCACCGGCCAGGACGCCCGGCGCGGAGGCGGCCACCGCCTCCGTGAGCGACGGCACCAGCGAGACGACGCGCATCACGGCCGCCGCCCGCGGCAGCATCCCGGGGCGCGTTCCCAGGCGCCGTCGACGGCAGGTCCAGAGGTGTCGGCCATGCCGGCGAGTATCCCAGGACGGCACCTGGACGGGTGTCCCCCGCGAGGGTCGCTGCATCAGCGCCGGCGTGAGGGGTCCTCCAACGCCTCGATGTGGTCCGCGACCGCGACCACGATCACGCGGGTGTCCGGCTCTGCGGCCCGCCAGCGGTGGCGCACTCCCCCGCTCAGGTACAGGGTGTCACCGCGCCCGAGCCGGTGCGCCCGCCCCTCCGCCTCGACCTCGACGGCGCCGTCGACGACGTACATCAGCTCATCGTTGCGGTGCTGGAACTCCCGGCCGTCGTCGTACTCCCCGATGAACTCCATCGCGTGCATCTGGTGGTGTCCCCGCACCAGGGTGCGCACCCGCGCCCGCCCCGGGGTGACGCCTTCGTCATCGGCGCGCAGGACGTCCACGCTGCACGCAGGGTCGGCCGCCGCGAGCAGGTCGACGGCGGTGGTGCCCAGGGCGTCGGCGATCCGCTCCAGGGAGGGCCTGCTGGGGCGTGCCCGCTCGTTCTCGACCTGGCTCAGGAAGGGAACCGACAGGCCGCTGCGCTCGGCCACGACGGCGAGGGTGAGCTCCAGCGCCCGGCGTCGCCGCCGGACGGCCGCGCCCACCCGAAGGGGCCGCTCTTTGTGGTCACCCATCGCTCCGGCTCCCTCCCTCCTCGTCGGTGCGCCGGTCATCGGTCACTGCTTCTGTTGAGTTGTCTGCACCCTACGCATGTTCGGCAAACCGTTTCATCCGCCCGTCACATCGTTGTCATATACAAGGGTGACAGGCGTCACGGTTTGCGCCAGGGAGTGAGCCGTCACGCCTCCCTGCGCGCACCGCACTCGACAGGACAAAGTCGCTGTTCAAGGGCTTGGGACGGGCGCCGGACCGGGCCGCGGCCGCATCGGCGGGTGACGCGGCGCGGCCGGAGGCGCACGCTGCGTGTCGGCGGCGGGCGGGGGGACGTGGTTGCGCGGCGGCCTGGAACAGCGCGACGGGGCGTGCGGCCGCCGCGGCGGCCTCCGGCACCGCCGGCCGGCAGGACGTGCGGACCGGCGCAAGGGCGGGCCTCGACGGTGTTGTCCGGATCCTTCCGGTACGCCGGTGCCCGGCCGGACGCCCTGCTCCTGTCGGTGCCGTACGGCATGATGCGAAAGGTGACCCGACGCCTGATGCTCCTCGACACCGCCTCGCTCTACTTCCGCGCCTTCTTCGGCGTCCCGGAATCCGTCAAGGCCCCCGACGGGACGCCCGTGAACGCCGTACGCGGGCTGCTCGACTTCGTCGACCGTCTGGTCCGGGACCACCACCCCGACGACCTGATCGCCTGCATGGACGCGGACTGGCGCCCGCACTGGCGGGTCGCCCTGATCCCCTCCTACAAGGCGCACCGCGTGGCCGAGGAGCACGAGGCGGGTCCGGACGAGGAGCAGGTGCCGGACACGCTCTCCCCCCAGGTACCGGTCATCGAGGCCGTCCTGGACGCGCTGGGCATCGCGCGGGTCGGGGTCGAGGGGTACGAGGCGGACGACGTGATCGGCACGTTCACGGCGCGGGCGAAGGGCCCGGTCGACATCGTCACCGGCGACCGCGACCTGTACCAGCTGGTCGACGACGCGCGCGAGGTGCGCGTGCTGTACCCGCTGAAGGGTGTCGGCACGCTCCAGCTCACCGACGAGGCGGTGCTGCGCGGCAAGTACGGCGTCGGCGGCAGGGGGTACGCGGATCTGGCACTGCTGCGCGGCGACCCGAGCGACGGGCTGCCGGGGGTGCCGGGGATCGGTGAGAAGACGGCCGCCAAGCTGCTCGCCGAGTTCGGGGACCTGGCCGGGATCATGGCCGCGGTCGACGACCCCGGGACCAGGCTCACGCCGGCGCAGCGCAAGCGGCTCGACGCGGCGCGGGCCTATGTGGCGGTGGCTCCCCGGGTCGTGCGGGTCGCCGCCGACGTGCCGCTGCCGGAGGTGGCCACGGCGCTGCCGAGCACGCCGCGCGACCCCGCGGGCCTGGAGGAGCTGGCGGCCCGCTGGGGCCTGGGCGGTTCGCTGCGGCGGCTTCTCGTCACGCTCGGGACGTGACGGCTGCGGCACCGGGGTGTCGTCGGCCCTTCGGGGGACAGGTGTATCAAGGAGAAGGAGATGCTAACTTAGGCAAACCTAAGCATGGCAACTGGGAGGCCGTGATGGCAGAGCGCCCGGCAGGCAGGATCCGAAGGGTCCACTCCGCGCAGGTGGTCCGCACCGAGCGGCTGACCCCCCACGTGCAGCGTGTGGTGCTCGGCGGCGACGGCCTGGCCGGCTTCGCGGCGGACACATGCACCGACCACTATGTGAAGCTGCTGTTCCCCGCCGAGGGCGTCGCCTATCCCGAGCCCTTCGACCTGCAGCGCATCCGCGAGGAGTTCCCGCGCCGGGCATGGCCGGTGACGCGGACGTACACCGTGCGCGCCTGGGATCCCGTACACCGGGAGCTGACGCTGGACTTCGTGATCCACGGCGACGAGGGCCTCGCCGGACCGTGGGCCCTGCGCGCGCGGCCGGGCGAGACCGTGCGGTTCATGGGCCCCGGTGGCGCCTACGCCCCGGACGCGGGCGCCGACTGGCATCTGCTCGCCGGGGACGAGAGCGCCCTGCCCGCGATCGCGGTGGCCCTGGAGGCGATGCCCGGCGATGTCGAGGCCCGTGCGTTCGTGGAGGTCTCGGGCCCGGAGGAGGAGCAGAAGATCGACTCCGGTGTGGAGGTGGTCTGGCTGCACCGCGGGGACCGGCCGGTCGGTGAGGCCCTCGTGGAGGCCGTGCGGGCGCTGGAGTTCCCGGAGGGACGGGTGCACGCGTTCGTGCACGGCGAGGCCGGCTTCGTGAAGGAGTTGCGCCGGCTGCTGCGCGTCGAGCATCGCATCCCGCGCGACGACCTCTCGATCTCGGGATACTGGCGCCTCGGACATGACGAGGACGGCTGGCAGGCGTCGAAGCGGGAGTGGAAAGCCCGCGTCGAGGCGGAGCAGGAAGGCGGCGCGTCCGCGGCGTAGGACGCGGAACGCGGCGGCACCACCGAGGTGGTGCCGCCGCCGTGTCGTGCGGGCTCGCCCTGTCCGCCGACCCCGCCAGCTCACCGGACCGGTGGGCTCACACCGACCGCTGGTACGAGCGGAATGTGCGGATCGACAGCCACACCGCGGCGATCGCCAGTCCCAGCAGCACCCCTCCCCTGCCCAGCACGCCGCCCCAGTCCGGGTGCGCGGACAACGCGGAGCGGCCCGCCGCCATCGCCCAGTCGAGAGGGTTGAGGTCGGCGATGTGCCGCATCCAGGAGGGCATCTGGGACGGTGCCATGAAGGCGGTGGACAGGAAGGTCAGCGGCAGCAGCAGGAACGTGTTGATGCCGATGATCGACTCCCGCTCCTGGACCAGCATGCCCAGCGCGTTGGACAGTGCCCCGAAGACCGTGCCGAGCAGCACGGCGGCGAGGACCAGGATCGCGATGCCGCCGATGCCGCCCGGGTAGTCCGCGCCGCCGAGCAGCCCCAGCAGCACGATGACGACCGACTGCAGGGCGGTGACCAGGCCGTTGTGGACCACGTTGCCGTTCATCAGCGCGGCCCGGCTGACCGGTGTGGTCAGAAAGCGGTTGAGCGTGCCCCGCTGGATCTCCTCCAACGTGCCCATGCCGGCCCACATGTTGGAGCTGAGCGCGCTCATCACGACGACGCCGGGCACCAGGTAGTCGAGGTACGAGGTGGTGCCGAAGCCGCCGAGTCCGACGACCTTCCTGAAGAGGTTGCCGAACAGGAACAGCCAGATCACGGGCTGGATCAGGGTGATGACGGCGTAGGCGGGCTGCCGGGCGAACACCATGAGCTGACGCCGCGTCATGTACCAGGTCTGGGAGACGGCGGTGCTCATCGCGCACCCCCGGCGAGGACGAGACCGGCGCCGGTGTCCGCATCCGCCTCGGAGTAACGGCGGCCCGCGTGGCGGAGGTACACGTCGTCGAGGGAGGGGCGCGCGACCGTCGCCGCGGCGACGGTGACCCCGGCGCGTTCGAGCGCGCCGATCAGCGCGGGCATCGCGGCGGCCCCGTTGTCGGCGCGGGCGCTGATCCGGCGCCCGTCGATGAGCACCTCGCGCACGCCCCGCAGCTCGCGAAGGGCGCCCCCCAGCAGCGCACGGCCCGCCTCGCCGACCGTCTCGCGCAGTTCCATGTGGACCGCGTCACCGCGGAGTTCGCCCTTGAGGGCGTCCGGGGTGCCCTCCACGACGACCCGGCCGCGGTCGACGATCGCGATGCGCTCGGCGAGCCGGTCGGCCTCCTCCAGATAGTGCGTGGTCAGCAGGATGGTCAGGCCGTCCTCTCCGGCCAGGCGGCCGATCTCCTCCCACATGGCGGTGCGGGCCCGAGGGTCCAGGCCGGTGGTGGGCTCGTCCAGGAACAGCACCTCGGGCCGGTGCACCAGGCCCAGTGCCACGTCCAGGCGACGCCGCATTCCGCCGGAGTAGCCCTTGACCTGGCGCTTCGCCGCATCGGCCAGCGCGAAGCGCTCCAGCAGTCCGTCCACGCGGCGGTCGAGCGCGGCGCCCTTGAGGCCATGGAGCCTGCCCTGGAGCCGGAGGTTCTCGCGGCCCGTGGCCACGGGGTCGGCGCCCGAGCTCTGGGCGACCACGCCGATCGCGCGGCGCACCCGGTCGGGGTGGCGCAGCACGTCATGGCCCGCGACGGTGGCCGTGCCCGAGTCGGGACGGGCCAGGGTGGTGAGGATCTTGACGGTGGTGGACTTCCCGGCGCCGTTCGGGCCGAGGAGCCCGAAGACGGTGCCCGGCCGGACCGTGATGTCCATGCCGTTGAGGGCGGTGACAGCACCGGGATAGGTCTTGATCAGCTGGCGCGCCTCCACTGCGGGCGCACGGGTGTTCATGACGACTGCTCTCTCCATCCGTGAGCGGATGACAGCTGATCCGTGTGAGGGGGGCCGGGCCTATCCTGGGTGTGCCGCACCTCGATCGCCCGGATGTGCCTCACGGCGGATTCAGCTCGGGGTTGCCGACCCCGGCGGGACTGCTGCAACAGGCCCGCCGGGGTCCGTTCTTCTTCGGCGGTCACGGCCCGTCGGCCAGGCCGCCTTCCAGCTTCCGCAGTTCTTCGGGGACCTCCCCCGTCTCGTTGAAGAGCCGCCACTCCTTGAGGCCCGGGAACGTCCCCTCCGTGAGCTCGTCGAGGAAGCCGCGGACCCAAGCGGCCTGCGCGTCGATCATGTGGAGCTGGTACTCGCTCTCGATCAGCACGAGCCGGGGAAGCGTCTCGTAGAGCTTCTCCAGTCCGCCGCGCAGGCCGGCCGCCCCCACTTCCAGTCCGGCGAGCCGCTCCCTCAGCAGGCGGGCGACCTCGTCGGGGTGGAGCACGGCGATCAGGGAGAGTGCCGCCTCGAAGACGGGGAACTCCCGCGCCGGGACGGCGAGCAGGTCCGACAGCCACTCGACGGCCTCTTCGCGTCCGGCGTCCGTGATGCCGTAGAGCGTGCGCTCGGGCCGGTTGCCCTGGCGCTGCACCTCGGCCACCTCGACGAAGCCGTGCTTCTCCAGGTTCTGGACGACGGTGTAGAGCGAGCCGTAGTTGATCTTCAGGCTGGTGTCCTTGCCGCGTCGGCGCAGGGTCTGGGCGATCTCGTACGGATGCATCGGCTTCTCGGTGAGCAGCACCATGACCGCGAGCGCCAGCGGGTTGCCGAGTTTCCGGCGCTTCACCGCCACGGCCCTCACCTCAGATCGTTTAACTCGTTGACGAATATCCGTGACCGAACATATCGCGTCCATACGAGCAGGGTCAACGCACACGATGTATCGCGTTCGCTCGGCACCGGCAAGGGGGTGAGGAGTTGGGTCCGTTCCCGACACGGCCGCGTGACGCCGGTGAAACAGCCCCTCCTTACGTTCTGTCGCCCGACAGGAATTTCTGTCGCTCGACAGGAACTCTTCCGCCGCAGCACGAAAGCAGGTTGCCGCCATGACGAGCACCGCCCCCGCCGACGTCCGCCCCGACCCGCCGCGCCCGGAGGGGGCCGCCGACCTCGCACGGTTCGGCTACCGTCAGGAGCTGCACCGCAGCCTCGGCCGGTACGCGTCCTTCGCCGCCGGGTTCTCCTTCATCTCCGTACTGACGACCGTCTTCCAGTTCTTCGCGTTCGGGTACGCCTTCGGGGGTACCGTCTTCTTCTGGACCTGGCCCGCGGTGCTGGTGGGCCAGCTTCTGGTGGCCGCCTGCTTCGCCGAACTCGCCGCGCGCTATCCCATCTCGGGCGCCATCTACCAGTGGTCGTCGCGGCTGTCCACCGCCGCCTTCGGATGGTTCGCCGGCTGGATCATGGTCATCGGGCAGATCGTGGTGGTCGCGGCCGCCGCCCTCGCTCTGCAGATGGTGCTGCCGCCGCTGTGGTCCGGCTTCCAGCTGGTGGGCGGCGACCCGGCGCCCACCTCGTCGACGGGTGCGGCGAACGCGGCGGTCCTCGGCGTCGTCCTGCTGGTGCTCACCACGCTCGTGAACATCGTCGACAACCGCGTGATGTCAGCCGTCAACCGGATCGGGGTGACCGCCGAGATCATCGGCGCCTGCCTGATCGTCGTGCTGCTGCTCACCCACTCCGAGCGCTCCCCCGGCATCACCTTCCACACCGCCCCCGGCACGGGCGGTCTGTTCGGCGCGCTGCTCGTGGGCTCCTTCGCAGCGGCGTACGTGATGATCGGCTTCGACAGCGCAGGCGAGATGAGCGAGGAGACCCACAACCCGCGCCGCACCGCGCCCCGCACGATCCTCACCGCGCTCGGCGCGGCCGGCCTGCTCGGCGGCCTGATCGTCCTCGGCGGCATCCTCGCCGCACCCAGCCTGACCGACGGACGCCTCGGCACGGACGGTCTGAGCTACGTCCTGACCAGCAGCCTCGGCGACGGCGTCGGCCGGGTGCTGCTCGCCGACGTGGTGGTGGCCGTCACGGTGGCGACCCTGGCGATCCAGACGGCGGCCTGCCGGATGATCTTCTCCATGGCCCGCGACGGGCGGCTGCCCTTCGCCGCGCCGCTCGCCCGGGTCAACCCGCGCACCGGCATGCCGACCGCCCCGGCCCTGGTGGTGGGCGTCCTCGCGGCCGCCCTGCTCCTGCTGAACTTCGCCTCCCCGGACGCCTTCCTCGCCATCGGCACCACGTGCATTGTGATGTTGTACCTGGCGTACGCGATGGTGACGGGCCCGTTGCTGGTGCGGCGGCTGCGCGGCGAGTTCCCGGCCGGCGGGACGGACGAGACGGGTGCCCCGCTGTTCTCGCTCGGCCGCTGGGGCGTCCCCGTGAACGCGCTCGCCCTGCTCTACGGCCTGCTCATGACCGTCAACCTGGCCTGGCCGCGCGCGGCCGTGTACGACCCGGCCGGCGGGCACTGGTACTTCCAGTGGTTCACGGTGCTGTTCCTTGCGGCGACCCTGGCCGCCGGCGCGGCCCACCGCCTGTGGAGCCGGCTCTCGGCGGACCCCACCGCTCCCGTGCAGGAGACGGCCGTCCAGGAGGTGACCGCCGCCTAGCGGGTGTTTCGAAAGTCCTGTGCGGTGCCCGCGGTGTCCGGTGCGTGCTCTCGGCGTGCCGGACGAAAGCCCTCGTACTGGACGTACTCGGGGTTTCGGCCGGTGCGGCGAGTGCGGGTGCCCCCTGCTCGAAGAGCCTGGGGGAGCGTCCCGGGCGCCGTGGGTGCTGTGCGGGACTTTCGAAACACCCCCTAGTGGCCCGACAGGCGACGTTCGCCCCGTTGTGACGCCCGGCACGCTCCCCCAGGCTCTTCGAGCGTTCCGGCGGGCGGGACGTGACGCGTGGGACAGGCATCGTGGCATCCTCGCAACGCGCGGCGGGGCGTGCCCAGCGGTTTTCACCACCCCCCGCCCGCCTCGTACGCTGCTCGTGATGAGACGCAGACCCAGGACCCCGCCCTCCCCGCTGCCGCAGCGCGACGGCGTCGACCCGGTGCGGGTGAGGCTGCCGCCCGGCGAGGGGTGGGCGACCGTCCGCGACCATCTCGTGGCGCGGCTCGCGGCCGGGGACGGGGTGGTCGACGGCATGTTCGACGCGGGGCTGGTCGTCGGGGCGGACGGGCGGCCCGTCGCGCCCGACGCCGCCTACGCGCCCGGCGCGTACGTGTGGTTCCACCGCCCGCTGCCCGACGAGGAGCGCGTTCCGTACCCGGTCGAGGTGGTCCACTGCGACGAGCACATCGTCGTCGCCGACAAGCCGCACTTCCTCGCCACCACCCCGCGCGGCAGCCATGTCGCCGAGACGGCCCTCGCCCGGCTGCGGCGCGATCTGGGGATACCGACGCTGACCGCGGCGCACCGGCTGGACCGGATGACCGCCGGGCTGGTGCTGTTCACCGTGCGGCCCGAGGAGCGCGGCAGGTACCAGTGCCTGTTCCGCGACCGGCGCGTCGCCAAGGAGTACGAGGCCGTCGCCCCGTACGACCCGGGGCTGCCGCTGCCGCGCACCGTGCGCAGCCGGATCGTGAAGGAGCGCGGGGTCATGGCGGCCCGGGAGGTGGCGGGCGAGCCCAATGCGGTGAGCCGGGTCGAGCTGCTGGAGCACCGGGACGGGCGCGGGCTCTACCGGCTGCTCCCGCGCACCGGGCAGACCCACCAGCTGCGCGTGCACATGAACGCGCTGGGCCTGCCGGTCCTCGGCGATCCGCTCTACCCGGTGGTGACCGCCCCCGGACCGGCCGGAGACTTCCGGCGCCCGCTCCAACTGCTCGCGCGGGCACTGGAGTTCACCGATCCGGTCACGGGGCGCGCACACCGCTTCGTCAGCGGGCGGGAGCTGCGGGCGTGGTCGTCGTACGACGCGTGGGCCGCCCGGTAGGGGCTCACTCGCCCCGCCACCACCGCAGCACCCGTCGCCACGCACCGGGCCGCCCCTGCGCGTCGGCGGCCGGCTCGGGCGGCAGAGGCAGGGCGGGGGGCGG
>NZ_JBHUDX010000018.1:26484-57033 GCF_042678285.1 Streptomyces caeni | reverse complement strand
GCGGCAGAGGCAGGGCCGGGGCCGGCCGGGGCGGCGGCGGGGCTGCCTGCTCCGGAAGCGGCGTCGCCGGCTGCGAGAGGAAGGCCGCCGGCTGCGGGCCGGACGTGGTGACCTCCCAGCCGGGGCGCTGCCGCGGCACCTGCCGCAGGGCCGGTGCCGCGGTCACGTCCTGCGGCGGCCTCGGCTCGAACCGCACCGGCAGCTCCACCAGATGCCGCGACGCCAGGGACCCCGTCCAGCGCAACTCGTCCTCGTCGCAGTCGAGCTGGATGTCCGGCAGCCGCATCAGCAGAGCGTCGATGCCGGTGTCGGCGATGGCACGGCCGATGTCCTGGCCGGGGCATTCGTGCGGGCCGCCGCCGAAGGCGAGGTGGGACCGGTTGCCCTGCATGTTGGCGGAGAGGTCGGGCCGCACCCGGGGGTCGACGTTGCCCGGCGCGATGCCCAGGAGCAGTCCGTCGCCCTTGCGGATGCGCCGGCCGCCGAGCTCCGTGTCCTGCTTGGCGAAGTACCCGAGGATGGTGCTGAACGGCGGTTCGTCCCACAGGGACTGCTCGACCGCCTCGGGCACCGTCATCTGGCCGCCGTTGAGCTGGGCCCGGAAGCGCGGGTCGGTGAGCACCACGCGCAGCACGTTGGCGAGGAGGTTGGCGGTGGCCTCGTAGGCGGCGATCAGGACCAGCCGCAGGTGCTCCCTGATCTCGTCGTCGGTGAGCCCGGCCGGGTGGTTGACGAGGTGGGTGGTGAAGTCCTCCTCGGGCTCGGCCCGGCGGCGTGCGGTGAGCCGGGTCAGGGCGTCCACGATGTACTGGTTGCTCGCGATCGCGGTCTCGGTGCCCTTGAGCATGTCGCGGGCGGCGTGCACGATCCGGTCGTTGTACTCGTCGGCCATGCCGAGGACCTCGCACATCACCGCCATCGGGAGATGGTCGGCGAACTGTGTGACCAGGTCGGCCCGGCCCTCCTCGCAGAAGCGGTTGACGAGGGCCTGCGTGGCGCGGTTGATGAACCGGCGCAGGCCCCGGTAGTCGATGGTCGACATGGCGCCGGTGACCGCGCCGCGCAGCCGCAGATGCTCGTCGCCCTCGGCGTAGGAGCAGATGGGCTGCCAGGCGAAGTGCGGCGTCAGCGGGTGGTCGGGCGTGACCTGACCGGTCCCCAGCGCGGACCAGACGCGGCTGTCGCGGGTGAAGTGCGCGGGACTGCGCACCATGTGCAGGTTCTCGCCGTGGCCGAGCACCACCCAGACGGGAACGTCGTCGTGGAGCAGCGCGGGGGCCACGGCACCGTGTTCCGCACGGAGTTTCTCGTACAGGGCCCCCAGGTCCCGTGCCTCGGGGCCGTACAGCCGGTGCACTCCGCCGGGTCCGCGGCCGTGGGCCGGGCAGCCGGGCGGCGGCGCTGACGGGGCGTCCGTGCGGGTGAGGTCCCTGCCGGTCAGGGAGTGGGGTTCAGGCGTCACGATGGTCGCTCCGGTACTGGGGTGGATCCGGTGTCCTGGGGTGGGGACGGGACACGGGGCGGGCTGGGGCGCGTACGCGGGGACGGACTGGGGCGCGCACCCGGGAACGGGCGGGATGCGTACGCGGGAAGCGCGGTGGCGCCACGCGCATCAGACGGGTGCGCGGTTCACCGTGAGGGAGTGCAGGAAGCGCATCAGCGTCATCAGGACGTCGCGGCTGGAGGCGCGGCGCCGCGCGTCACAGTCCATGATCGGGATCTCCTCGGACAGGTCGAGGGCCGCGCGCAGCTCCGCCATGGGGTAACGGGGCGCGTCCGGGAAGGAGTTGACGGCGACCACGAAGGGCACGCCGCGCTCCTCCAGACGGCCGATGACGTCGAAGCTGACCTCCAGGCGGCGCGTGTCGACCAGGACGACCGCGCCGAGCGCACCCTCGAACAGGCCGTTCCACAGGAACCAGAACCGTTCCTGGCCGGGCGTTCCGAACAGGTACAGCACCAGCTGCTCGGTGATGCTGATGCGTCCGAAGTCCATGGCCACGGTGGTGGCCGTCTTGCTGTCGGAGCCGTAGTTGTCGTCGACCCCTATGCCCGCCTGGGTCATGGTCTCCTCGGTCGTCAGCGGCCTGATCTCGCTGACGGAACCGACCATGGTGGTCTTGCCGACCCCGAAACCTCCCACGATCACGATCTTCACGGCGGCCTGGGCCGTGTGCGGCAGATGGTCCTCGGTCCGTGGGCCGGGGACGGTGTCAGAGCTTCTGTAGTCCATGCATCACCGCTTCGAGGAGGGAACGGTCAGGCATCGCCTGCCGGGCGATCGGGGCGCGTGCCTGGACCAGTTCGGCCGCCAGCAGGTCGGTGATCAGCACGGTGACCACGCTGAACGGCAGACTGAGGTAGGCCGAGATCTCGGCCACGGACAGGGGGGCCTGACAGATCCGGAGCAGGGCCGCCTGCTCCGGCGTGGCCGTGGGAGGGGGGTCGGCGCTCGCCACGATCAGGGTGACGAGGTCGATGGGGGCGCGCTCGCCCCCGTCGGTCACGCCGGTGAGGATGTACAACCGCTCGGGGTTCTTCTCCTCGCCCCGCTTCCCGCCGTCCGCCGGGACGGGGCCCGGCGGGGGGTCTTCCTGGGGGTGGCGCCGACGGCGTCGGGGAGGAGTCATACGGTCTGCTCGTTGCGCCGCGGCGGACTGGTCAGGTGGGAACCGATGCGGATGACGAGATCGCGCATGCGGTTGCTCATCAGGCCGGCCTCGGCGACGGTGTCGGCGAGCACGGCGAGGTAGGCGTTGGGGCCGGCCGCCATCATGTAGAAGTAGCCGCCGTCGATCTCGATGATGACCATGCGCATCCGCCCGTCGCTGTCGGGGATCTCCGCCGCGACCGCGCCGGCCAGGCTCTGCAGCCCGGCGCAGGCGGCGGCGACGCGGTCGGCGGCGTCGGGGTCACCGCCGTAGCGGGCGATGCGCAGACCGTCGGCGGAGAGCACCACGACCTGGTGGACACCCGGTACGCCGTCGGCGAGTTCCTTGAGCAACCAGTCGAAGTTGCCTCGTTGCTGCATCACTTGAGGTCCCCCTCGTCCTCGGCCTCGGCAGGGGCCGGCTCGTCGTTCCTGGTGAATGCGTGCGGGTCGCCGACCGGGGGCCCGGAGGAGAACGCGTTCGGGTCCGGGTCGGCCTTGAGCCCGTTCATGAACGCCTCGACCCACAGACCGGGCGCGGGCTCGTCCTTCTCCGGTTCGGGCTCCGGCGCCCAGGGAGAGGATGCGCCCGCGGCCTCCGCGGCGGCGGCCTCGGCGAGCCGCTGGCTGAGCGGTGTCTTCACCCGGCTGCGGCGCTGCGGCAGGCCGTTGGCCGTCCACTCGGTGACGACGGGCACGTCGTCCTCCATGGAGAACTGCCGCGGGATCCGGGGCCCGGTGGTGGGGCGGCGCTTCTTGGCGTTGCGCTCGGGGCCCTTCACCCCGTCGTTGTCCAGGGTCGGCACGGAGGATGCGCCGATGCCGTGGGCGAACCCTGGGGCGGGTTCGGTGGTCAGCATGTCGTTCGGGATGATGAGGATGGCACGGACGCCGCCGTACGCCGACTGCCGCAGCGACACGTGCATGTTGAACATCGACGACAGCCGGCCGACGACGGCGAGACCGAGACGCGGGGCCTCCCCGAGTTCCTGGATGTCGACCCCGGCCTGGGCCTCCGCGAGCCGCTTCTCGACCTTGGCGCGGCTCTCCTCGCTGAGGCTGACGCCGCCGTCCTCGATCTCGACGGCGATGCCGGTCTGCACTTCGACGGCGGTGACGTGCACCTTGGTCTGGGGCGGTGAGTAGCGCGTGGCGTTGTCGAGGAGTTCGGCCGCGGCGTGGATGATCGGTTCGACCGAGATGCCCTTGATGTTGACCTTGGCGATGGAGTGCAGCTCGATGCGGCGGTACTCCAGGATGCGGGACATCGCGCCGCGCAGCACGCTGTAGAGCGGGACCGGCTTGGGCCATTGGCGTCCCGGGCGGCCGCCGCCGAGGACGGCGATGGAGTCGGCGAGACGGCCGATCAGCGCGGTGCCGTGGTCGATGCGCAGCAGGTCGTCGAAGACCTCGGGGTTGCGTCCGTGGTCCTCCTCCATCTCCCTGAGTTCCTTGGCCTGCTGGTGGACGATGGCCTGGACCCGGCGGGCGATGTTGACGAACGCGCGCTGCGAGGAGTCGCGCATCGCGATCTCGCGGTCGACGATCTGGAGCAGGGTGCGCAGCAGTTGGCGCTGCGGCCCGGGCAGTCCGCGGAAGTGCGGGCTCTCGTCGATGACGGTCCGGATCACCTCAGCGGGGGAGACGCCGGTGCGCAGCACCGCGAGCGTCCTGGGCACGATCTCCGTGCGGAAGTACTCGATGTCGTCGTCCTGGGAGGCGATCCGCTGTTCAAGGTACGCGGTCCGCTGCGCGAAGTCGGCCCGCAGGGCACGGACGGTGCGGCCGCGGCGCGCCGCGACAGCCGCGACGGAGGTCACCACGACGGTGGCGACGACTCCGCACCAGCCGACGGCGATGCGGGCCGGCCCCGTCACCACGGCGACGGCGGCCCCGGTTGCCGCGGCCGTCAGTATGGCCGGCAGCAACAGCACGCGCGCGTAGAGAAGTCCACGGCCACCGGGAGGCGATTGAACACTCACCATGTATGCCCTCTGAGATGAATCGACAGGGTCGGGATGCTTACGGATGGAACGTGGGGGTACGCATGGAATCGGGCATGGGTATCCACCGGATCTTCGGCATCATCGGGAACAAACGCACGAATAACCTCAACTCGGTGCGCTGCGGGCGAGCTTAGTCCGACCGGATCATCGCTATGTCATATTCCGCAAGCACCTGAAATGACCCCCCGAGCAGGAGTAACCTCGGGCGCATTTGCACGCTGCGCCGTCGTTCGCACACGATGCGTCATCACATACATCCGTATGAAAGCAACCGCCCGGAAGAGTGAAAGACCTTGAGGCACGGACGACGCGGGGCCCATCAACCGACGAAGCCCACCGCCCGCGTTCAGGCGCACGCGTTCAGCTTGAGATTCGACTCAGCGGATTCGAACGCCTCCGGCCGGCGCTTCCGGGCGCGATCAGCGCGCCTACGGCGGGGCGAATCCGGTGAAAACGCCCAGTCGGCATGACGGAGGGCCGTGTTCGAACGGCGAGGTCGGATCTCGAGTTCAGACGCCTGCGATGCGCAGGGCCGCGTCCGCCGTGGCCTCGGCGAAGACGGAGACCGGGCGCTCCGGATCGGAGCGGTGAACGAGGATGACACCCTCGATCAGCCCGAAGACCAGATCCGTCCGCAGGTCCAGCTCGCTCTTCGCGAGTGCGCCCCCCGCCCGGGTCGCCGCGAGCAACTGCCGGTAGGCGTCCTTGAGTTCGGCCCGTACGGCATGGAAGCCCGCGAAGCGCTCGGTACGGACCTCGGGCAGCAGGTAGAGCGCGCCGAGGTTGTGCGGGCCGCCGCACAGCAGCTCGACGTCGGTGCGGCACAGCTCCCACAGCCGCTCACCGGCGGGGGCGGCCTCGTCGGCGAGCAGTTCACGGGCGTAGGCCAGCGAGGGCGTGACGGTGGACTCCAGGAGTTCGGCGAGCAGTTCCTCCTTGCCGGCGACGTGGTGGTACATGGACGCCTGCCGCATCCCGGCCCGCTCGGCCACGGCCCGGGTGGTGGTGGCGGCATACCCCCGGGTCGTGAACAACTCGGCGGCCGCGAGCAGGAGTTCGTCGCGCGGCGACAGCCCGCTGTCGGGCCGCTGCGCCACGCGCGGCCGACCGACCCGCCGCCCACCACCGGTTCCCATGCGTTCGATCCTCGCACACGGCGGCCCATGGTCGTCCCGGCCGCGGGGCGGACGCGACGGCGCACACCACCGTCGCGGACCACCGTGTGAGGGATCGGTAACCGGCCGGCAACGCCCGGGACACGGCGGCGACGCGACCCCCGCCTAATTTCTGTCGGGCGACAGAAATCCGCGCGGCAGTCGAGCGCGGCAGTTCACCGGATCACCGGGAGGTCCCGCATGGCGACAGCCACCACCCACGGAGCACGCGACCACGCCCGGGCGCAGGAGGGCACCCACGCCGAGGCCATGCCCGTCGTACCGGCGAGCACCTGGCCCGCACCGCCCTGCGAGGCGGGCCACCTGGTGTGGGCGGAGACCGTGACGGGCGGCAACTACACGCACCGGGTCCTCGCCCGCGGCACCGAGCTGCGCCTGACCGACCTGCGCGGCCACGCCTGCGCCCATCTGCTGCTGTACGCCGCCGACCGCCCCTGGGAGCGGCTGAACGTCGCCGACACGGTCAAGGTGCAGTGGAACGCGTACCTTGCCGAGGGCCGCCTGCTCCTGTCCGACCAGGGCCGGGTCCTCGCCTCGGTCGTCGCGGACACCTCCGGCCGGCACGACGCTCTGTGCGGCACGTCCACCCTCGTCCGCAACACGCGGCGCTACGGCGACGGCACCCCGCAGTCCGCGTCCCCGGCCGGACGCGAGCTGTTCAAGCTGGCCGCCGCCAAGAACGGCCTTCAGCCGCGCGATCTGCCGCCCTCGCTGTCGTTCTTCCAGGGCGTGGAGGTCCGTGAGGACGGCGCCCTCGACTTCACGGGCTCCTCCGGTCCGGGCGGCAGCGTCACCCTGCGCGCCGAACAGGACGTCACGGTGCTCGTCGCCAACGTCCCGCACCCGGCCGACCCGCGCCCCGGCTACGTGTGCACCCCGCTGGAGGTCCTCGCCTGGCGCGCGGCGGCGACCCGCCCGGGCGACCCGCTGTGGGAGGCCACCCCCGAAGGCCGGCGCGCCTTCCTGAACACCACCGGATTCCTCGCCGCGAGGGGGCTCGTATGAACGTCGGCCGCCATGAGACCGAGCAGGCCCGCATGACCACGACCGCCACGACGAGGACCGTCGTTCCCGCACGCGCCGCCTGGTCCTCGACCGTCCGCGCCGGCGGCACCCTCACCATCGCCGACCTGCACGGCAACCAGGCCGTCGACTTCCTCGTGTACGACGCCCACGACACGTCCGTCCGCTACAGCGCGCCCGACACCGTCCACGCGCAGGGGAACATCTTCCTGACGACCGGCACCGTGCTGCTGTCCTGCGAGCACACCCCGCTGATGACCGTGATCGCCGACGAGGTCGGCCGGCACGACACCGTCGGCGGCGCCTGTTCCAAGGAGTCGAACACCCTGCGGTACGGGCATCACACCTGGGCCCAGCACGCCTGCGTGGACAACTTCCTCGCCGAAGGGGCGCGGTACGGCCTCGGCAAACGCGATCTGGTGTCCAACATCAACTGGTACATGAACGTGCCCGTCGAGAAGGACGGCACCCTCGGCATCGTCGACGGCATCTCCGCCCCCGGCCGCTCGCTGACCCTGCGCGCCGAACGCGACGTGCTCGTCCTGGTCTCCAACTGCCCCCAGATCAACAACCCGTGCAACGGCTTCGAGCCGACGGCGGTGGAGATGACGATCGGGGCCGCCGGATGAGTTTCGGCACGCTGCTGGTCGCCAACCGGGGAGAGATCGCCGTCCGGATCATCCGCACGGCCCGGGAGCTGGGCCTGCGCACGGTCGCCGTGTACTCCGACGCCGACCGCGGCGCACCGCACGTCCAGCTCGCCGACCAGGCGGTGCGGCTCGGCCCGGCGCCCGCGAAGGAGTCGTACCTGGACGCCGACCTCGTCCTGAAAGCGGCCAAGGACACCGGCGCGGGCGCGATCCACCCGGGCTACGGCTTCCTGTCCGAGGACGCGGGCTTCGCGCGCCGCTGCGAGGACACCGGGACCGTGTTCGTGGGGCCCACACCGGAGCAGCTGGAGCTGTTCGGCGCGAAGCACACCGCGCGGGCCGCGGCCGAGAAGGCCGGGGTGCCGCTGGCGCCCGGCACCGGGCTGCTGGCCTCGCGGGCGGAGGCGCTGGAGCGGGCCTCGGCCATCGGCTACCCGGTCATGCTGAAGGCGACCGGCGGGGGCGGCGGTATCGGCATGTCGGCATGCCGCTCCGCCGATGAACTGACCGACGCCTGGGAGCGGGTGCAGCGAATCGCCGCCGCGTCCTTCTCCTCCGCCGGAGTGTTCCTGGAGCGCCTCGTCGAACACGCCCGCCACATCGAGGTGCAGGTCTTCGGCGACGGCCGGGGCCGGGTCGTCACCTTCGGCGACCGCGACTGCTCCCTCCAGCGCCGCCACCAGAAGGTGGTGGAGGAGGCGCCCGCACCCGGGCTGCCCCCGCACGTCCGCGGGCGGCTCGCCACGGCCGCACGCGATCTGTGCGCCTCGGTCGGCTACCGCTCCGCGGGCACCGTCGAGTTCGTGTACGACGCGGCCCGCGAGGAGGCGTACTTCCTGGAGGTCAACACCCGGCTCCAGGTGGAGCATCCGGTCACCGAGGAGATCTATGGCGTCGACCTCGTCGCCTGGATGCTGCGGCTGGCCCGCGGCGACCTGGACGTCGTACGGGACCCGGGCCCGCCCCGCGGCCACGCGGTGGAGGCACGCCTGTACGCCGAGGACCCCTCCCGGGGCCACCGGCCCTGCGCGGGCCTGCTGACCCGCGCCGAGTTCCCGCAGGGCGTGCGGGTGGACGGCTGGGTGGAGACGGGCACCGAGGTCACGGCCTCGTACGACCCGCTGCTCGCCAAGGTGATCGCCCACGGTCCGGACCGGGCGCACGCGCTGCGGAGCCTGGACGGGGCCCTGTCCCGTACCCGCGTGGACGGCATCGAGACGAACCTGGGGCTGGTGCGCGCGGCGCTGGCGGACCGGCGCGTCCGCTCGGCGGCGCACTCCACGGCGACCCTCGCCGCCGTCACCGACCCCACCCCGCGCATCGAGGTGGTGTCGGCGGGCACCCTCACCACCGTCCAGGACTGGCCGGGCCGCACCGGCTACTGGCAGGTGGGCGTGCCCCCGTCCGGCCCGATGGACGACCTCTCCTTCCGGCTCGGCAACCGGGCACTCGGCAACGCGGAGGGACTGCCCGGCCTGGAGTGCACGCTGCAGGGGCCGGCCCTGCGCTTCACGCACGCCACGACCGTGTGTGTCACCGGCGCCCCGGCACCGGTCGCGGTGGACGGCGCACCGGTCGCGCAGTGGGAGCCGGTGACCGTCCCCGCGGGCGCCGTCCTGGAGGTCGGCGAGCCCCGGGCGCACGGGCTGCGCACCTATGTGCTGTTCGCGGGCGGCCTGGACGTGCCCGCCCACCTCGGCAGCGCGGCCACGTTCACGCTGGGCAGGTTCGGCGGCCACGGCGGCCGGGCACTGCGCGCGGGGGACGTGCTGCACGGCGGCACGGGGGCGACGGGCTCCCCGGTGCCGCCGGCGGACCGCCCGGCGTTCACCTCGTCGTGGCGGCTCGGGGTGCTGGAAGGCCCGCACGCGGCACCGGAGTTCTTCACCGAGGACGACATCCACGCCTTCTACGCCGCCGCGTGGGAGGTCCACTTCAACTCGGCGCGCACGGGCGTACGACTGGTCGGCCCCGCGCCCCGCTGGGCCCGCCCGGACGGCGGGGAGGCGGGCCTGCACCCGTCCAACATCCACGACACGCCGTACTCGGTCGGCGCCGTCGACTACACCGGCGACATGCCGGTGCTGCTCGGCCCGGACGGCCCCTCGCTCGGCGGCTTCGTCTGCCCGGCCACGGTGGCCACATGGGAGCGGTGGAAGCTCGGCCAGCTCCGCCCCGGCGACACGGTCCGCTTCGCGCCACTGGCCGACGACGGCGCGCCGCGGCCGGAGATCGTGGACGGCGGGGTGCTGGCCCGGGACGGCGACGTGACATTCCGGCGCAGCGGCGACGACAACCTGCTGGTCGAGTTCGGGCCGATGCAGCTCGATCTGGCGCTGCGGATGCGGGTGCACGCGCTGATGAAGGCGGTCGAGGAGGCCGGCCTCGACGGGGTCACCGACCTGACGCCCGGCATCCGCTCCCTGCAGATCCAGACGGACCTGGCACGCCTCGCCGCGCGTGAACTCCTCGCGGCCGTACGGGACATGGCGGCGCAGCTGCCGCCCACCGACGAGCTGGTCGTCCCCTCCCGCACGGTGCACCTGCCGCTGTCCTGGGACGACCCGGCCACCCGCGAGGCCATCGCCCGCTACATGGCGGGCGTGCGCGACGACGCGCCCTGGTGCCCGTGGAACATCGAGTTCATCCGCCGCGTCAACGGGCTGGCCTCCGTGGAGGACGTGTACCGCACGGTCTTCGAGGCGGAGTACCTGGTCCTCGGCCTGGGCGACGTGTACCTGGGCGCGCCCGTGGCCACGCCCCTGGACCCGCGCCACCGCCTGGTCACCACCAAGTACAACCCGGCACGCACCTGGACCGCCGAGAACTCCGTCGGCATCGGCGGCGCCTACCTGTGCGTCTACGGCATGGAGGGTCCCGGCGGCTACCAGTTCGTGGGCCGTACCACGCAGGTGTGGTCGGGGTGGCGGCAGCGGGGCGCGTTCGAGCCGGGCTCGCCCTGGCTGCTGCGGTTCTTCGACCGCATCAAGTGGTACCCGGTCGACGCCGACGAGCTGCTGGAGCTGCGCGCGGACATCGTCTCGGGCCGCTTTGTGCCGCGCATCGAGGAGGGCGCGTTCTCCCTGGCGGCGTACGAGGCGTTCCTCGCCGAGAACGCCGGCTCGATCGCCGAGTTCCGCTCCCGCCAGGGTGCTGCCTTCGCGGCGGAACGCGCCGCCTGGGAGGCGGCGGGCGAGTTCACCCGGGCGCAGACCGCGGCGGCACCGGCGCCCGAGGCGGCCGAGGTGGCGGTCCCGGACGGCGGCCGCCTGGTGGAGGCCGAGTTCGCCGCGTCCGTGTGGCAGCTGAACGTCCGCCCGGGCGACCGGGTCACCACCGGGCAGCCGCTGCTCGCCCTGGAGGCGATGAAGATGGAGTCCCGGGTACCCGCCCCGATGGACGGCGTGGTGACGCGGATCCTCGCCAAGCCGGGCGACCGGGTGGATCCGGGCACGGCACTGGTCGTGCTCGCCCCGGCAGGGGCGACGGCACCCTGAGGGCACGCCCCCGTCCGCATCCCACCCCCGTATCCCCCGAAACGACCCCCAGCCAGGAGCACAGATGTCGAGCCTCACCCGGGTCCGGCGGGCCCATGAACGCATCGCAGCAGTGGACCGCCCCGACATCTGGATCGGCCTGCGGCCCCGGGCGGAGGTCGAGTCGGAGGCCAGGGCGATCGACGAACGTGTCGCCGCGGGCGAGCACCTCCCCCTGGCGGGCCTCCTGTTCGCCGTCAAGGGCAACATCGACGTCCGCGGCCTGGACACCACCGCGGGCTGCCCCGCCTACGCCCACGCGCCGACGGCGGACGCGCCGGCCGTCGCGCGCCTGCGCGCCGCCGGCGCGATCGCGCTCGGCACCACGAATCTGGACCAGTTCGCCACGGGCCTGGTCGGCACCCGCTCCCCGTACGGCGCGGTGCGCAGCGCGCACGATCCGGCGCGGATCAGCGGCGGCTCCAGCTCGGGGTCGGCGGTGGCGGTGGCCCTCGGCATCGTCGACTTCGCCCTCGGCACCGACACCGCCGGCTCGGGGCGCGTACCGGCCGCGTTCAACGGCATCGTCGGGCTCAAGCCCACCCGTGGTCTCGTGCCCACCACCGGTGTCGTCCCCGCCTGTGCCTCGATCGACTGCGTCACCGTGTTCGCCCGTACGCTCCCGGAGGCGGAGCGTGCCCTGGCGCACATGGCGTCGCCGCCCGGCCGCGCCCTCCCTCCGCTCCCGCAGCGCGTCCCCGGCCCCTGGCGCATCGCGGTCCCGCCCCCGGCCCAGCTCGGTGAACTCGACGACGGCTGGGCGCAGGCGTACCGGAACGCCGTCGCCCGGCTCGCCCGGGCGGGCGCCGAGGTGCGGGCCCTCGATCTGACCCCGTTCACCGAGGCCGCCGCGATGCTCTACGAGGGCGCGTTCGTCGCCGAGCGGTACGCGGCCGTCGGCGGCTTCGTCGACAAGACGGTCGCCGAGGGCGGCGACGGCCTCGACCCGACCGTCGCCGGCATCATCACCCGTGCCCGCGACATCCCGGCCCACCGGCTCTTCGCCGACCAGGCCCGGCTCGCCGACCTGCGCGCTCGCGCCCTCGCCGGGCTGGCCGACGCGGACGCCCTGCTGCTGCCGACCACGCCGGGCCACCCCACCCTCGCCGAGGTGGCCGCCGATCCGCTGGGCTCCAACGCGCGGCTGGGCCGCTTCACCAACTCCACCAACCTCTTCGACCTCGCCGCGGTCGCCGTGCCCGCGGGCGAGGTCGACGGCCTGCCGTTCGGCGTGATGCTGATCGGCCCGGCGTTCACGGACGAGCGGCTGGCCCGGATCGCCCGTTCGCTGGAGGCGGAGACCCGGCTCGTCGTGGTGGGCGCGCATCTGTCGGGCCAGCCCCTCAACCCTCAGCTCCTGGCGCTGGGCGCCCGCCTGGACCGTACGACGGCGACCGCCCCCGTCTACCGTCTGCACGCCCTGGCGACGACTCCGCCCAAGCCTGGCCTGGTCCATGTCGGCGAGGGCGGGTCCGCGATCGAGGCGGAGGTGTGGCGGCTGCCCGCCGAGGGCCTCGGCCGGCTGCTCGCCGGGCTGCCGCGCCCGATGACACTCGGCCGGGTCGAACTCGCCGACGGCGGCCACGCACCCGGTTTCCTGTGCGAGCCCGCCGCGCTGGAGAACGCGCCCGACATCACCGCCTACGGCGGCTGGCGCGCCTACCTCGACCGCTGACCGGCCGGCGCCGGGCCACCCCCGGGCCTTCCGTACGGGACCTCCGCGCCGCCCCGCTCCCATGGCCTGCGGCCCACGGCTCGCGATGGGGAGTCGGGCCGTCCCGCGCACAACGCGGGCGGTCCCGCCACTCCGGTCGCTGTCCCCCGGCCCACGATCGGGCCTGCGCCGGCGACCGGCTCACCCGTCCGACCAGCCGCCGCGGGCATGGGGCAGAGGTATGGCGGCCGCCCGCCGGGGACCTCGGCCCACCGCTCGCCACTACCCCGCAGCCCTGCGCCGACAACCGGCTCACCCGTCCGACCAGCCGCCGCGGGCCGACAGGGCCCGGTCCGTTCCGCGCCGCCACCGCGGCATGCGGGATCGCGGCGCCACCACCGCGTCGCGCCCGGAGCGTCCGACGCAGACCGTGGCCCCGTCGGGTCGGCCGGCTCAGCCCACCGACGAGTAGGCGACCACCCCGCGCAGCAGACCGTCGACCGCCTTGCGGGCATTCTTGGCGACCGTCGAGCCCTCGGTGGGTGCGGCGGCCGCGATCTGTCCGAGGACGTCGATGACCTGCTTGCACCAGCGGACGAAGTCACCGGCCGGCATCTCGGCCTCCCGCAGCACCTCGTCGAGGCCCTTGCCTTCGGCCCACATGTACGCCGCCCAGGCGAAGCCCAGGTCCGGCTCGCGCTGGCCCACGCCCTCGGTCTGGGTGATCCGGAACTCCTGCTCCAGGGCGTCGAGCCGGCCCCACAGGCGCACCATCTCGCCGAGCGCGGCCTTGGCCCTGCCCGACGGCAGCTGCGGCGCCATCACATCGTCGCCGGCCCTGGACTCGTACACCAGCGCCGAGACGCACGCGGCCAGCTCGGCCGGGCCGAGCCCCTCCCACACCCGGGCCCGCAGGCACTCGCTGGCCAGCAGGTCCAGCTCCCCGTACAGCCGGGCGAGGCGCTTGCCGTGCTCCGTGACCTCGTTGCCGCGCAGATAGTCCAGCTCCGTCAGCAGCGCGACGATGCGGTCGAAGGTGCGGGCGATGGTGTTCGTGCGCCCCTCGATGCGGCGCTCCAGCTGCGAGGTGTCGCGCACCAGCCGGTGGTAGCGCTCGGCCCAGCGGGCGTGGTCCTCACGGTCGTTGCAGCCGTGGCAGGGGTGGGCGCGCAGTGCCGCGCGCAGCCGGGCGATCTCCCGGTCGTCGGCGGCAGCGGACCGCTTCTTGCGGTGCCGCTCCGGAGGGATGTGCCCCGCCTTGGTGCGCAGGGCGGAGGCGAGATCACGGCGGGACTGCGGGGAGCGCGGGTTGAACGACTTCGGGATGCGCATCCGCTCCAGCGCCTCGACGGGCACCGGGAAATCGATCGACGCCAGCCGCTTGACCTGCCGCTCGGCGGTGAGGACCAGCGGGCGCGGGCCGTCCTGGTAGTCGAACCCGCGGTGGCCGTCCGTGCGGCCGGCGGGCAGGCCGGGGTCCAGCACCAGGGCGAGGCCGGCGTACTTGCCGGTCGGGACGTGGATGACGTCACCGGGCCTGAGCCTCTCCAGGGCGACGGCGGCCTCGGCGCGGCGCTGCGCAGCGCCCTGCCGGGCCAGTTCCGTCTCGCGGTCCTTCAGTTCGCGGCGCAGCCGCGCATACTCCTCGAAGTCGCCGAGGTGGCAGGTCATGGACTTCTTGTAGCCCGCCAGGCCCTCTTCGTTGCGCTGCACCTGGCGGGAGATCCCCACGACCGACTTGTCGGCCTGGAACTGCGCGAACGACGTCTCCAGCAGCTCGCGCGAGCGGTGGCGGCCGAACTGCTCGACCAGGTTCACCGCCATGTTGTACGAGGGCTTGAAGCTGGAACGCAGCGGATAGGTGCGGGTGCCCGCCAGCCCCGCCAGGTGCTCGGGGCTCATGCCGCGCTGCCACAGCACCACCGCGTGGCCCTCGACGTCGATGCCGCGGCGGCCGGCCCGGCCGGTGAGCTGGGTGTACTCGCCGGGGGTGATGTCGGCGTGCTGCTCGCCGTTCCATTTGACGAGCTTCTCCAGCACCACCGAGCGCGCGGGCATGTTGATGCCGAGCGCGAGGGTCTCGGTCGCGAACACGGCCTTCACCAGACCGCGGACGAACAGCTCCTCGACGACTTCCTTGAACGTCGGCAGCATGCCCGCGTGGTGGGCGGCGATGCCGCGCTCCAGGCCCTCCAGCCACTCGTAGTAGCCCAGGACGTGCAGGTCCTCGGGCGGGATGGACGCCGTGCGCTCCTCGACGAGGGCGCGCACCCGTTCCCGCGCATCCTCGTCGTTGAGGCGGAGCCCGGCGTACAGGCACTGCTGGACGGCGGCCTCGCAGGCGGCCCGGCTGAAGATGAACGTGATCGCGGGCAGCAGGCCCTCGGCGTCGAGCCGCTCGATCACCTCGGGCCTGCTCGGCGTCCAGACCCGGGCGCGCTGTCTGCGCTCCCGCTCACGGTCGGCCTCACGCATGGCGCGGCCACGCCTGCGGTCCGCGTACGAGGGGCGGCTGGCCTCCATGCGGGCCAGGCGCGCCAGGTCCGGGTTGACGGCCTTCTTGTGGCCCTCGCCCTCCTCGAACAGGTCGTACATGCGGCGGCCGGCCAGCACGTGCTGGAACAGCGGCACGGGCCGGTGCTCGGAGACGATCACCTCGGTGTCGCCGCGGACCGTGTCGAGCCAGTCGCCGAACTCCTCCGCGTTGGACACGGTCGCCGACAGCGACACCAGCGTCACCGACTCGGGCAGGTGAATGATCACTTCTTCCCAGACGGCACCGCGGAAGCGGTCGGAGAGGTAGTGGACCTCGTCCATGACGACGTAGCCGAGGCCGAGGAGGGTCTGCGACCCCGCGTACAGCATGTTCCGCAGGACCTCGGTGGTCATCACGACCACCGGGGCGTCGGCGTTGACGCTGTTGTCGCCGGTGAGGAGCCCGACCCTGGAGGCGCCGTAGCGGCGGCACAGGTCGGCGTACTTCTGGTTCGACAGCGCCTTGATGGGGGTCGTGTAGAAGCACTTCCTGCCCTGGTTCAGGGCGAGGTGGACGGCGAACTCGCCGACGATCGTCTTGCCGGAGCCGGTGGGCGCGGCCACCAGCACGCCCTTCCCCGCCTCGAGCGCCTGGCACGCCTCGATCTGGAAGGGGTCGAGGCCGAAGTCGTACATCTCGCGGAACGAGGCGAGCGCGGTGGCCTGCTCGGCGGCGCGACGGCGGGCCGCCGCGTACCGCTCAGCCGGTGAGAGGTCCTCTGTCATCGTGCTTTCGAGCGTACCGGGCGCCGCTGACAACAGGACGATCATTATCCGGAATCCGGTCCCGGGCCCGGAGGCCGCGGCTCAGGGGGCCGCGACCCGCACCGCCCGGGGGACGCAGCGCGCGCGGGTGAGGGCGTCCTCGGCGGTCTCCCCGAGGATCGTTTGTACGGAGAAACCGGCCGCCCGCAGAGCGGAAGCGGCCGGCTGCGCCGCCCGGGCGCCCCGGCCGCGTCCCGCGGTGGGGTTGACGAAGAGGGTGAGCTCGCTGGTCACGGAGGTGACCCTACGGTCCGCCGCCCGACCCTCAGGTCACGTCGTCATAACCGTTGACCCGGTCCGTGCCCGCCTGCTCCGGCAGGGTCCGCCCGGCCGGCACGGACTCGGCCTCCCCGATGTCCTCGGGGGTGAGGTCCAGCTCGGACGCCTCGTCGTCGGCGGGGCCCGCGGCCTCGCGCAGGCGCCTGCGCCGGTCGTTCATCAGCGAGAAGAGCACCGCGCCGAAGTACAGCACCCAGATCGGCACGGCCAGCGCCAGCATGGTCAGCGGGTCGGTGCTGGGTGTGGCGACGGCGGCGAAGACCGTGATGCCGAGGACCATGGCCCGCCACCAGCCGAGCATGCGGCGGCCGCTGAGTACTCCCGTGAGGTTGAGCATGATCAGCAGCAACGGCAGCTCGAAGGAGAGACCGAAGACGATCACCATGCGGGTGACCAGATCGAGCAGGTCGTCCAGCGGCAGCAGGTTGTTCACACCGTTGGGCGTGAAGCCGATCAGGACCCTGGCGGTGGTCGGCAGGACCCGGTAGGCGAAATAGGCGCCGGCCAGGAACAGCGGGACACCGGTGCCGACGAAGGCCAGCGCGTACTTCTTCTCGTGCTTGTGCAGCCCGGGGGCGACGAACGCCCACAACTGGTACAGCCAGACCGGGGAGGCCAGCACGACACCGGCCATCAGGGACACCTTCAGCGCCAGCGTGAACGGCGTCAGCAGACCGTTGATCGTGATCTGCGCGCACTGTTCGGTCTTGTCGGACGACTTCGCGAGTTCCTCGAAGCTCTTGGCGCAGCCGACCGAGTCCAGCACCGGTTTGGTGATGACGTTGACGATGTCGTTGTAGAAGAAGGCGGCCAGGACCGTGACGACGGTGACGGCCAGCAGGGCCTTCGCGAGCCGGTTGCGGAGCTCACGAAGGTGCTCCGTGAGGGGCATCCTCCCCTCGGGATCCTTCTCCGTCTTGCGGGCAGACTTGAGCAACCCACGTCCTCATCTCATGCGGCAGGCCGGTGGCATCCCGGCCGTGCGTCAGCGCTTGGTCGTGTCCGTCGGCTCCGTGACCGGGCGTGCGCTGGTCACATCGCCGGGCGCGGCCTGGATCGTGCGCTGGGCCGGGGCCTCGTCGTTCGGCGGGCCGGCCGGTGCGGACGGCTTGCCGTCCTCCTTCATCGCCTTGGCCTCGCTCTTCAGGATGCGCGCGGACTTGCCGAGGGAGCGCGCCATGTCCGGAAGCTTCTTCGCGCCGAACAGCAGGACGATGACGACGAGGATGAGAATGATCTCGGGAGCTCCGAGCCTTCCGAACATGTCTTTACCTTCTCACCGAGGCGGCATGGGTGGGGGTTGCTGTCCGATCGGCCGGACACATGTCCGACCATCGTGCAGCGATCGTAACGCTCAGGGGTGAACGCAGGGCAATCCCCGGGCGTACTCCCGGCCTGCGGCCCGCGCCTCGTTCTCCGGACCGCGATCTGCAGCGTACCTGCCCGCGCAGATCAGGAGACAGGCCGAAGCCGCCCATTACGTATCCATGGGGCGACTCATACCGGATCCACGAAACGAGCCGGTTCCAGGGGCACTTCGGGGAACACCGCACGCGGGGAGCGCCCGTGCGCGCCCTCATGTCCGGTCCGCGGCGCGCGCGGCTCCCACGGCGGCCCGCTCCAGGTCCTCCGCGGCACGGTTGATCCGGCGCGCGGAGTCCGCGACCTGCCGCCCCAGCCGCTGCGCCTCCACGAAGACCCGGACGGCGAGCACGCCGAGAACGGCCAGCCCCAGGAACCCGAGGGCGATCGCGAGCATCGGCCAGAACATGACGCCGAGCCTAGAGGGTCGAGTGCAGCCGCAGCGTCCGCACCCCGCCCCCGGTCAGGAGCTCCACGATGCGCTCACCCGCCGGCTTGCGGACGGACGCGCCGCACTCGGGACAGGTGAAGGAGTAGAAGGTGCGCTCGCTGGTGGCACCGATGGCCAGCCGCAGGGCGCCCGCACCGAGCTCGAAGCGGGCCCTGCAGTCCGGGCAGCCCGCCCTGAACACCACATCGGCCACCCGTCTCATGCCCGCGAACGCCGTCCGCACCGACATCTCCCCGGGACCGGGCGCCGGCGCACCGCCCGTCACACCCGGCCGTTCCGACGTACCAGACATCGCCGACGTGCTCACAGCCTCTGCTCCTGCCTGTCGTACAGCCCGTCCTGAACTCCGTCCGGCCCCTCGTAGGCCGCCAGCGCCTCACGGGCCGCCCGGCGGGCGCTGTCCGCGAGGCCCTGCGGCGACACGATCCGGCCGTCCCTCCCGAGCCGCAGCGCCAGCCGTCGCAGCGACGCCGGGTCCGGGGTCCGCAAGGTGATACGCAGCCCGCCGTCCGGCAGCTCATCGGCGCTGTCGTGCGGGTAGTACTCGGCGACCCAGCGCCCGCCCGGCCCGACCTCGACGACGACCTCCGGGTCCTCGGCGGCGGGCTGGACGAGCCCCTCCGACAGGTCGCGCAGCTCGATCTCCGGCGGCGCCGACGGCTCGTCCAGGATCTTGATCTCGGCGACCCGGTCGAGCCGGAAGGTGCGGCGCGCCTCGGAACGACGGCACCACGCCTCCACATAGGTGTGGCCGACGCTGACGAGGCGGATCGGGTCGATCTCACGCTCGGTGACCTCGTCGCGAGCCGGCGAGTAGTAGCGGATCCACAGGCGGCGGCGCTCGGAGATGGCCCGGTCGACGTCCGCGAAGACGCCGCCCTCCGACTCGAAGGTCACCGACAGGCGGGAGCTGGCACCGGCCGCCTCACCGGCCGCGGTCTCCACCTTGGCGGTGGCGCGCAGCAGCGCCTGCCGGTCGCTCTCGCGCAGGCCGGGCAGGGTGGCGACAGCCCGCGCCGCCACCAGCAGCGCCGTGGCCTCGTCCGCCGCCAGGCGCAGTGGCTCGGCCGCCTCCGCCCCGAGGGCGGCGGGGTTGTACCACCAGATGCGCTCGCCGTCGGTGTCGATGTCGAGCAGGTCGCCGCCGCGGAAGCTGGTGCCGCACATGGGCAGCACGTCGAGGTCCGAGACCAGCTCGTCCTCGGTGATGCCGAAGGCCCGGGCGACGTCCTCGATCCGCGCGCCGGGGCGCTCCCGCAGATACGTCACCAGGGACAGCATCCGCCGGGTCTGGTCGATGGCGTTCGCGGGCCTGGCCGGTCTGCCTGCCACTGTCGTCCCCTCCCCCTCAGCCCTCGGCCACGGCGCGCAGCCGGTCCACCACGTCGGCCCGCAGCTCGGCCGGCTCCAGGACCACCACGTCGGGCCCGAACTCGACCAGCCATGCGTCGAGGCCGTGCCCGTACGGAATCTCCAACTCGTCCCAGCCGTCGTCGAGTTCCCGTACGGCGGTCGCCTTCGCCCGAAGGGGGTACCCCGCGCCCGCGCGCAGCCGGATCAGGGCGCTGCGATCGGCGATCTCCCCCGCCCAGCCCGCCACGGTCTCGCGGACGGTGACCACGTCCGGCACCTCGGCCGTGAAACCGCCGCCACGGGAACGCACCTTGCCGGTGATCCGCGACAGGCGGAAGACGCGCTCCGCGCCGCGGTCGCGGTCCCACCCCGCCAGATACCAGTGGCCACGCCAGCACTCCAGCGCCCATGGCTCGACATGGCGCGGCTCCGGGTGGGCGGCGGTGGCCTTGCGGTAGTCGAAGAGGACCGGCCGGCGGTCGCGGCAGGCCAGCATCAGCGGCTCGAAGGCGGCCTCGTGCACGGGGATGCGCGGCTCCAGGGCGCCGTGCGCCTCGTACGGGTCCACCTCCTCGGGCAGCCCCGCGGCGCGCAGCTTCTGCAGGGCACCGCTGGCGGCGCCGGCGAGCCGGGCCTGCTGCCACACCTTGGCGGCCAGGCCGAGAGCGGCGGCCTCCTCCGCGTCGAGGGTGATGGGCGGCAGACGGTTGCTGTCACGGCGGGCGAGATAGCCGACCTCGCCGTCCAGGTTCTCCACGGTCTCGATGACCAGGCCCAGCTCGCGCAGGTCGTCCTTGTCGCGCTCGAACATGCGGTTGAAGGAGTCGTCGGAGCCGGCCGTACCCCTGTCCGGGCCGGACGCCGCGCCTCTCGCCGCCCCGGAGGCCACGCCTCTTCCCGGCCCGAAGGCGACCCCTCTTCCCGGCCCGAAAGCCTCGACGTACGCCTCGATGGACTCCCGCAGCTCGCGCTTGCTGAGCGGCCGCCGCGTCCCGAGCAGACACAGCGCCAGATTCATCAGCCGCTCGGCCTTGGCAATGGCCATCGATGCCCTTCGCCTTCCCTGTGGTGCTTACGATCGACGACCGTACCGCTCGCACGTGTCGTGACAAAAGCCGAGGGCCCATGCCCGCTCGGGCATGGGCACCAGGTGATCGCTTCCGGTCCGGGTCCGGGCCGTCGAACCAGACGCCGACCAAGTCGCAGACGAAGATCAGCGTCTCGCCCGGCTTAAGCCGAGGGCCCATGCCCGCTCGGGCATGGGCCCCGGGTGATCGCTTCCGGTCCGGGTCCGGGCCGTCGGATCAGACGCCGACCAGGTCGCAGACGAAGATCAGCGTCTCGCCCGGCTTGATCCGGGCACCCGCACCGCGGTCGCCGTAGGCGAGGTGGGGAGGAATGGTCAGCTGACGGCGGCCGCCGACCTTCATGCCCTGCACACCCTGGTCCCAGCCCTTGATGACCTGGCCGACGCCGAGCTGGAACCTCAGCGGCGTGCCGCGGTTCCAGGACGCGTCGAACTCCTCGCCGGTGGAGAAGGCCACGCCCACGTAGTGGACGGAGACGGTGTCGCCCGCCTTGGCCTCCGGGCCGTCACCCTCCCAGATGTCCTTGATCTCGAGGCCGGCCGGGGGCTCGCCGCCCGGGAAGTCGATCTCGGGCTTCTCGATACTCACGTCAAAAGCTCCTGCTTGTTCGTGTTGAGGCCATTGCGGCACCACCGACACTCTCATATCCCCGCGGGGGTTACATCTTCGCGAGGATGTCCACGGAGAAGACCAGGGTGGAGTCCTTCTGGATACCGCTGCCCGCGGGCGGGTTGTCGCCGTAGCCCAGCTTCGGCGGGACGACGACGAGCACCCGGCTGCCCACCTTCTTGCCCGTCAGTCCCTGGGCCCAGCCCTTGACGACCTGCTGCAGCGAGAACGAGGCGAGGTCGCTGCGGCCGTACGTGGAGTCGAACTCCTTGCCGGAATCCCACAGCACACCCTTGTACTGCACGAGAACGGTGCTGTCCGCCGTGACCGGGGCTCCGTCGCCCTCGATCACATACGTCGCGGCCAGAGCGGTCGGGGCCTTCGTCTTCGGCACCTCGATGGAGGGTGCCTTGCCGTCGGTGTTGGTGCCGACCTTCGGCAGTGCGGCGTCGTTCTGGGCGACGGCCTTGCCGCGGGCGGAGCTCTTCGCGTTGAACGTGTTCTTGATGTCGACCACGAAGACCAGCGTGTCGGTGCCCTTGATACCCGCCTGGGCATTGCCCTGCGTGCCGTAGCCCCAGGCCGGGGGCACGGCCATCAGGACGCGGCTGCCGGTCTTCTTGCCCTGCAGGGCGTACCGCCAGCCGTCGATGATGCTGCCCTGGGCCAGCCGGATGACCAGCGGCGTCTTGCGGTCGTAGGAGTTGTCGAAGACCTTCGCCGTGTCCCAGATCTGGCCGAGGTAGTCCGCCTGGATGTAGTCGTTCTCCGCGACCGTGCGGCCGCCGCCCGCGATCACCGTCTTCACCGCCAGGTCTTTCGACGGCGAGCCGTTGCCCTTGGCCACGGTGGGCTTCTCACCGAACTTGGTGCCCGCGGTGATGGCCGGCAGCGGCCCTTCGACGATCTTGGGGGGTGCGCTGGGGGACGACGCGGCCGAGGACGAGGGGGAAGAGCTGGTGTCGGCCTTGCCGGACGAGTCGTCGCCGCATCCGGCAAGCGTGACCAGTCCGGCGGGCACAGCGGCGAGGAGAAGGGAGCGTCGGCGCACGGTGGGGGCCTCGTATCGGTCGATCTTGTTGATGGCGTGCGCGCAACTCTACGGCGTGAGAAGGGCGCCGCACGGCAAACGTACGGCGCCCGCGTTGCGTTCCGGCGGCACACCGCCGGAACGCACGGCTCACATTCCGGCGATCAGCTTCTCCACCCGGTCGTCGACCGAACGGAACGGGTCCTTGCACAACACGGTCCGCTGCGCCTGGTCATTGAGCTTGAGATGCACCCAGTCGACCGTGAAATCACGGCGCTGCTCCTGCGCACGCCGGATGAAGTCGCCGCGCAGCCGGGCCCGAGTGGTCTGCGGAGGAACCGACTTGCCCTCGAAGATCTTCAAGTCGTTGCAGATCCGGGCGGCTTGCCCCTTCTTCTCCAGCAGGTAGTACAGGCCGCGGCGCCGGTGGATGTCGTGGTAGGCGAGGTCTATCTGGGCGACCCGCGGGTGCGACATCGTCATGTTGTGCTTGGCGCGGTACCTCTCGATGAGCTTGTACTTCATCACCCAGTCGATCTCGGTGCCGATCCGGTCCAGGTCCTCGGTCTCGATCGCGTCCAGCGTGCGGCCCCACAGCTCCAGGACCTGCTCGACGGTCCCGGTGCGGATGCCGCGGCGCTCGCAGAAGTCCACGGCCTTCTCGTAGTACTCGCGCTGCACCTCCAGGGCCGATGCCTCGCGGCCACTGGCCAGGCGCACCTTGCGGCGGCCCGTGATGTCGTGGCTCACCTCCCGGATCGCCCGGATCGGGTTTTCCAGGGTGAGGTCGCGCATCACCGTGCCCGCCTCGATCATGCGCAGCACCAGGTCCGTGGCGCCCACCTTGAGCAGCATGGTCGTCTCGGACATGTTCGAGTCGCCGACGATGACGTGCAGACGGCGGTAGCGCTCGGCGTCCGCGTGCGGCTCGTCGCGCGTGTTGATGATCGGCCGGGAGCGGGTGGTCGCCGAGCTGACGCCCTCCCAGATGTGCTCGGCCCGCTGGCTCACGCAGTACACCGCGCCCCGCGGGGTCTGCAGCACCTTGCCGGCGCCGCACAGCAGCTGCCGGGTGACCAGGAACGGGATCAGGATGTCCGCGAGCCGCGAGAACTCGCCGTGGCGCGCCACCAGATAGTTCTCGTGGCAGCCGTACGAGTTGCCCGCCGAGTCGGTGTTGTTCTTGAAGAGGTAGACGTCACCCGCGATTCCCTCCTCGTGCAGGCGGCGTTCCGCGTCGACCAGCAGTCCTTCCAGAATGCGCTCGCCGGCCTTGTCGTGGGTGACCAGCTCGATCACATTGTCACACTCGGGTGTCGCATATTCCGGATGCGAGCCCACATCGAGATAGAGGCGGGCGCCGTTGCGCAGGAACACATTGCTGCTACGGCCCCATGACACGACACGGCGGAAGAGGTACCGCGCCACCTCGTCAGGCGACAGACGGCGCTGTCCCCTGAACGTGCACGTGACGCCGTACTCGTTCTCCAGCCCGAAAATGCGGCGGTCCATGACTGAACATTACGCCCGATCCCCCGACCTGAAACGGGGTTCGACGGCACGGTTTGGATCATTTTCCGGTGAAGCCGCAACCACCCCGCCCCCGGCGGGAGCTGCGAGGAACCGCCCCGTGGTCACCAGCACCAGCAGGGACGCCCCTCCCGCGGCACCCGGCACCGTGAAGCCCCACAGGGCCCCGCCCCCCTGCACCACCGGCCCCGCGAGCGCCGTCCCGGCCGACGCGCCCACGGTGAACGTCGTCACCAGCCAGGAGAACGCCTCCGTGACCGTCCCCCTCGGCGCGTGCCGGTCCACGATGACGAACGCACAGGCGATGCACGGCGCCAGGAACACCCCCGCGAGCCCCGTCAGCGCCGTCATCGCCGGCGCGCCCGGCAGCAGCATCAGCGGCAGATAGCTCAGCGCCAGACACCCCACCAGCACCCGCAGCCGCCGCTCCGGCGCACCGGACCACCGCCGCGCCCCGTACAGCGCGCCCCCGACCAGCGCCCCCAGCCCCAGAGCCGCCATCAGCCGGCCGTACACCGCGTCACCGCCGTGTTCGTCCGCGTACGACAGCGCCGCCACCGTGATCGAGCCCAGCGCCACCCCGACGAACAGGAACGCGCCCAGCAGAGCCAGCAGCCCCGGCGAACGCAGGGCACCGAGCCAGTGCGCCTCACGCGGCGCCGAACGCCACGCCCGCGACGGCGGCGACACCACCACGGACAGCGCCCCCAGCACACCGACGGCGCTCAGCACCACCAGGGCCGCCTCCGCCGACCACAGCGACACGCACATGGTCACCAGCAGCGGCCCCACGGTGAACATCACCTCCTGCGCCACCGCGTCCATCGCGTACGCCGTGTGCACCTGCTCCTCCCGCCGCAGCACACAGGGCCACAGCGCCCGCAGACCGCCCTCCAGGGGCGGCGTGGACAGCCCCGCGACCGCCATGGCCGCATACGCCGCGGCGGACGGCTCGACACCCGTCAGGGCGAACACCGTCATGGCCAGGGCGGACACCAGCGCGGCCGGCAGCTGGACCCGCGGCTGGCCGTACAGGTCCACGAGCCGGCCCAGCGCCGGCTGTCCCACGGCGTTGGCCACCCCGTACACCGCGGCGAGCGCCCCGGCGAGACTGTAGGTGCCCCCCTCGGCGCGCACGAACAGCACCACCGCGATCGCCGCGGTCGCGTTCGGCAGCCGGCCCACCAGCGTCCCGACGAGCAGGCGCGCGGCATGCCTCGCCCTGAGGATCTCCAGGTATCCCGCGGCCATGGCCCACCCTTCTCACGGCAAGGTGCGAGGTTGTACGTATAACGCCATCCGTTATACGTACCATGAGCGCTGACCACGAGTCCAGATGAAAGAGCAGGTCACCGGTGGCACACGGGAGCACGCGACCCACCAGCCGCGACGTCGCCCGCGCCGCAGGCGTCTCCCAGGCCGCCGTCTCACTCGTCCTCGGCGGCAAATGGCGCGGCCGCGTCTCCGAAGCCACCGCCGAACGCGTCCGGGCCGCCGCACGCGACCTCGGCTACCGGCCCAACCTCGCCGCACGCAACCTCCGCCTCGGCCGCACCCGCACCGTGCTCCTCGTCGTCCCCGCACTCACCACCGAATTCTTCGCCGGCGTCTACACCGGCGCCGCACGGATCGCCGCACGGCACGGCTTCGGCATCGTCCTCTACCCCTCGCCCGAAGGCGTCGGCCCCGCCCGCGACCCCTTCCACTCCGCCCAGGCCGCACTCGACGGCGTCATCGCCTCCTCCATGGCCGCCGACGCCCTCACCGCGATCCACGGCGACCAACTCCCCCTCGTCATGCTGGACAGCGACCCCGACGGCAGCCTCGGCGCCGCAACCGTCAACCTCGACATCGGCGACGGCGTACGCCAGGTGGCCGAACACCTGCTCGCCCTCGGCCACCGCCGCTTCCTCCACCTCGCCGCCGACATCCCCTCCTGGACCTTCCGGACCCGCGCACAGGCACTGGCCGCCCATCTCGCCCGCGTACCCGGCACGACCCTCCGCACCACCCGTGCGCCCATCGCCATCGACGACGCCCGCGCCGCCACCGAAGCCGCCCTCACCGCCCCCGGCCCCCGACCCACCGCCCTCGTCTGCGACGACGACAAACTCGCGGCCGGCGCCTACAAGGCCGCCCGGCGCCTCGGTCTGCGCATCCCCGACGACCTCTCCGTCACCGGCCTCGACGACCTGGCCCTCGCCACCGCCCTCGACCCCGAACTCACCACCGTCCGCCTCGACGCGGAACTCTTCGGCGAACGCGGCATGCAGGCCCTCCTCGCCGTCCTGGAAGGCCACACCCCCCGTCAGGGCGACATCCCCGTCGAACTGATCGTCCGCGGCTCCACCGCCCCGCCCGCCCCCTGACACACCCCCCGCACAACACGGAGACGCCGCGCGCCCCGGCCGAAAACGGCCGGGGCGCGCGGCGGCACCCGAGTGAGGCGCGCACTCCTCACACGACGGCGCGGGTCGTCACTCCGCGCCCTCCGAAGACTCCGCCTCCTCCTCGGCCTCCGAAGCGGTGGACGCACCGTCCGCCTCCAGCAGACGCGACAACTGACGGCCCACGATCCGCTTGAACTTGCGCTTCTGCGGACGCGTACGGTCCAGAACCGCCACCTCCAGGCGCTCGGCCGGGATCTCCCGCTCACTGCCGTTCGTGTCACGAGACAGCGCCTGCACCGCCAGCTTCAGCGCCTCGGCCAGCGACATCCCGTCACGGTGCCGCTGGTCCAGAAAACTGCCGATCTGCTCCGCGTTGCCGCCCACCGCGACCGAACCGTGCTCGTCCACGATCGACCCGTCGTGCGGCAGACGGTAGATCTGATCGCCCTCCGGGGTCTCCCCCACCTCGGCGACCACCAGCTCCACCTCGTACGGCTTCTCGGCCGCACTCGAGAAGATCGTGCCCAGCGTCTGCGCGTACACGTTCGCCAGACCGCGGGCCGTCACATCGTCGCGGTCGTAGGTGTAACCCCGCAGATCGGCATAGCGCACACCACCGATCCGCAGATTCTCGTACTCGTTGTACTTGCCGGCGGCCGCGAAGCCGATCCGGTCATAGATCTCGCTGAACTTGTGCAGCGCACGGGACGGGTTCTCGCCGACGAAGACGATGCCGTCGGCGTACTGCAGCACGACCAGACTGCGGCCGCGCGCGATGCCCTTGCGGGCGTACTCCGCCCGGTCGGCCATGGCCTGCTGGGGGGAGACATAGAACGGCGTCGACACCGGTTACCCGTCCCTTTCTGTCGTAGTCACTGGATCACCCTGGCAACAACCCCGCGGCCCTCAGAGCAGCGCGGCCCGCGGGCCGTCGGGCTGCTCCATGCGCCGCTCCAGCACCGAGCGGGCGATCCCGGAGGACTCGTCGTCCGTCAGCCGGCGGAAGCCGTCCTCGGTGATCACCGTGACGATCGGATAGATCCGGCGGGCGACATCGGGACCACCGGTCGCCGAGTCGTCGTCTGCCGCGTCGTACAGGGCCTGCACCACCAGCGTCGTGGCCTGCTCCTCGGTCAGGTCCTCACGGAAGAGCTTCTTCATGGCGCCACGCGCGAAGATCGACCCGGAACCCGTCGCCGCGAAGCCATGCTCCTCGGAGCGGCCGCCCGTCACGTCATAGGAGAAGATACGGCCCCTCTCGCGGTCCAGGTCGTAACCGGCGAAGAGCGGGACCACGGCCAGGCCCTGCATGGCCATGCCCAAATTGGAACGGATCATGGTCGACAGGCGGTTCGCCTTGCCCTCCAGGGACAGCTGGGCGCCCTCGACCTTCTCGAAGTGCTCCAGCTCCAGCTGGAACAGCTTCACCATCTCCACGGCCAGACCCGCCGTGCCGGCGATGCCGACCGCGGAGTACTCGTCCGCCGGGAACACCTTCTCGATGTCCCGCTGCGCGATCACATTGCCCATGGTCGCCCGCCGGTCACCGGCCAGCACGACGCCCCCCGGGAACGTCGTGGCCACGATCGTGGTGCCGTGCGGGGCCTCGATCACGCCCTGGGTGGGCGGCAGCTGCCGCTTGCCGGGCAGCAGCTCGGGCTGGTGCTCGGCGAGGAAGTCCATGAAGGACGAGGACCCAGGCGTCAGGAAGGCAGCTGGTAGACGCCCGGTGCTACGAGGGTTGGCTTCCACGCGTTTCCTTCCACGTATGTCGCAGCCCGCCTCATGACGTCGGGCCGATCCTTGAACTGCCCCAGTGCGGCATTGCAGCTGAAGCACAGTACGCCACGGACCCTACCCGTCTCATGGCAGTGATCCACATGTTCGGCCGGGGCGGCAAGACAGACGCAGCAAACGCCTGCTGGGGAAGCGACCGGTTCGTCACGTTCGGCTTCGGTGATGCCGTACTGGCGCTTCAGGTGTCCTTGCCGCCCCTGGACCGCACGGCACGCCTTGCAGCGCGTCGACAAGCCGTCGGACGCGGTGGCGTTGCGATGCCATTCACCGCGAGGTTCGACCTCACCGCATGTTCGGCAGAGCTTGTGCCCTGGCGGAACGGCCACCTTCTCCCGTACCGGTTTGCCCATTGCCTCGCGGCGGCGCCGGTAGTGCGCAGCGCCGTACTGCGCCACGCACTCCCGGCAGCGCATCTGAAGCCCATCGCGCCGATTCCTGTCCCGAGCGAAGGCGGCGAGAGGCAACTCCCTCTTGCAGCCTGCGTATCGCTTCTCGGACGGCTCTCCCGCCACTCCGCCCCCCCAACCTTCGATCTGAAGGAAGAAGCAGCCCTCTGCCTCTTACTGGCCACCTTTTTGCACGAAGCTCCGCACGAAATCCTCGGCATTTTCCTCGAGTACGTCATCGATTTCATCGAGAACCGAGTCCACGTCATCGCTCAGCTTCTCGTGCCGCTCCTTCAGGTCCTCGGACGCCTGCGCGTCCTGCGCCTGCTCCTCGACCTCCTCCGTGGAGCGCGTCGCCTTCTGCTGCCCGCCGCCGGTGTCCTTGGTCGCCATAACCCTCACCCCGCTCAGTTCGCCCGACATGGTCGGCATTCGTGCCGATCGGTGATGATCAGACCCTACAAGCCGGGTCCGACATCGGCCCCGCAGTTCTTCCAACGTACGGGGGCCACCTCCATGATTCCCGGCCGCGGGGTTTTACACCCCGTCCGGCCGGTACCGGCCCCGGGTATCCGTTCAGCCCCCGGACAGAACCCTGACCAGGTCTTCCGCCGTGCGGCAGCGGTCGAGGAGCTCCTTGACGTGATTACGCGTTCCGCGAAGCGGTTCCAGGGTTGGCACGCGCTGGAGCGAGTCCCGGCCGGGCAGGTCGAAGATCACCGAGTCCCAGGAGGCCGCCGCGACGTCGTCCGCGTACTGCTCCAGGCAGCGGCCGCGGAAGTAGGCGCGGGTGTCCTCAGGCGGGCTTGTGCGGGCCTTCTCGACGTCGGCCTCGTCCAGGAGTCGCTTGACGCGTCCGCGGGCCACGAGGCGGTTGTACAGGCCCTTCTCGGGGCGTACGTCGGCGTACTGGAGGTCGACGAGATGGAGGCGGGCGGCATCCCAGTCGAGGCCGTCCCGGCGGCGGTAGCCCTCCATGAGCTCGCGCTTGGCGACCCAGTCGAGTTCTCCGGCGAGGCTCATGGGGTCGTTCTCGAGGCGGTTGAGGGTGTCCTCCCAGCGGGCGAGGACGTCCTTGGTCTGCTCGTCGGCGTCGGAGCCGAAGCGCTCCTCGACGTATTTGCGCGACAGCTCGTAGTACTCCATCTGGAGCTGGACGGCGGTGAGTGTGCGGCCGCTGCGGAGGGTGACCAGGCGCTTGAGGGTGGGGTCGTGGGAGACCTGGTGGAGGGTGCGGACGGGCTGGTCGACGGCCAGGTCGACGGCGATGAAGCCGTCCTCGATCATGGAGAGGACGAGGGCGGTCGTCCCCAGTTTGAGGTAGGTGGAGATCTCGGAGAGGTTGGCGTCGCCGATGATCACGTGCAGGCGACGGTATTTCTCGGCGTCGGCGTGCGGCTCGTCCCGGGTGTTGATGATGGGGCGCTTGAGCGTGGTCTCCAAGCCGACCTCGACCTCGAAGTAGTCGGCGCGCTGGCTGAGCTGGAAGCCGTGTTCGTGTCCGTCCTGGCCGATGCCGACGCGGCCTGCTCCGGCGAAGACCTGGCGGGAGACGAAGAAGGGCGTGAGGTGGCGCACGATGTCAGAGAAGGGGGTTTCCCGCCTCATCAGGTAGTTCTCGTGCGTGCCGTAGGAGGCGCCCTTGTTGTCGGTGTTGTTCTTGTAGAGGTGGATCGGCTGGGCGCCGGGGAGCTGGGCGGCTCGTTCCGCCGCCTCCGCCATGATCCGCTCGCCGGCCTTGTCCCAGAGGACGGCGTCGCGGGGGTTGGTGACTTCGGGCGCGCTGTATTCGGGGTGTGCGTGGTCGACGTAGAGCCGTGCGCCGTTGGTGAGGATCACGTTGGCGAGGCCGATGTCCTCGTCGGTGAGCTGGCTGGCGTCGGCGACCTCGCGGGCGAGGTCGAAGCCTCGGGCGTCCCGCAGCGGGTTCTCCTCCTCGAAGTCCCAGCGGGCCCGGCGGGCCCGGTGCATCGCCGCCGCGTAGGCGTTGACGATCTGGGATGAGGTGAGCATGGCATTGGCGTTGGGGTGGCCGGGGACGGAGATGCCGTACTCCGTCTCGATACCCATTACTCGCCGTACGGTCATGCGGCCCTCCTTGCCAGGCGGCGCCCTCGGTCGGGGGCGGCGCTCAAGTACCGCTGGTGCTCCGGTGCGCGTGCGGTGCCCGTCCCCGCACGGCGCGACGCGGCGGTACGAAAGAGCCTAGAACGCCTTTGCGCTGGTGGGGAGATCATTTGCGTCATTGCCTTGCTCCAGCCGTGGCCTGAAAACAGGCGG
>NZ_JBHUDX010000018.1:1385-26443 GCF_042678285.1 Streptomyces caeni | reverse complement strand
TGGCCGGTGTTCGCCACCGTGTCGATGGAGCGTCCGGTGTCTGCACCCTGCTTTCCGGTGATGAGGGTGCGGATGTAGACGATCCGTTCGCCCTTCTTTCCGGAGATGCGGGCCCAGTCGTCGGGGTTCGTGGTGTTGGGCAGGTCCTCGTTCTCCTTGAACTCGTCCACGCATGCCTGGAGGAGGTGGGAGACCCTGAGGCCTTTCTGGCTGTGTTCGAGAAAGTCCTTGATCGCCATTTTCTTGGCGCGGCCGACGATGTTTTCGATCATGGCGCCGGAGTTGAAGTCCTTGAAGTAGAGGACTTCCTTGTCGCCGTTGGCGTAGGTGACCTCGAGGAAGCGGTTCTCGTCGGATTCGGCGTACATCTGTTCCACGGCGGTCTGGATCATGCCCTGGACGGTGAGCGCCTTGTCGCCTCCGTGCTCGCTGACGTCGTCGGCGTGCAGGGGGAGGTTCTCGGTGAGGTACTTCCCGAAGATGTCCTTGGCCGCTTCGGCATCCGGACGCTCGATCTTGATCTTCACGTCGAGCCGGCCGGGGCGCAGGATCGCGGGGTCGATCATGTCCTCGCGGTTGGAGGCGCCGATGACCACGACGTTCTGCAGGCCCTCCACGCCGTCGATCTCTGCGAGCAGCTGGGGGACGATGGTGTTCTCCACGTCCGAGCTGACGCCGGAGCCGCGGGTGCGGAAGAGGGATTCCATCTCGTCGAAGAAGACGATGACGGGGGTGCCCTCGCTGGCCTTCTCGCGGGCGCGCTGGAAGACGAGGCGGATCTGCCGCTCGGTCTCGCCGACGTACTTGTTCAGGAGCTCGGGGCCCTTGATGTTGAGGAAGAAGCTCTTGCCGGCGGCCTGGCCGGTCACTTCGGCGACCTTCTTGGCGAGGGAGTTCGCGACGGCCTTGGCGATGAGCGTCTTGCCGCATCCGGGGGGCCCGTACAGCAGGACGCCCTTGGGCGGCCGCAGTTCGTGCTCCTTGAACAGGTCGGGGTAGAGGTAGGGGAGCTCGACGGCGTCGCGGATGGCCTCGATCTGGTTGCCGAGGCCGCCGATCTGCTCGTAGCCGATGTCCGGTACCTCTTCGAGGACGAGTTCCTCGACCTCGCTCTTGGGCACGACCTCGTAGACGTAGCCGGAGCGTGGTTCGAGCAGGAGGGCGTCGCCGGGTCGGATGGTGACGTCCAGCAGCGGCTCGGCGAGCCGTACCACCCGTTCCTCGTCGGTGTGCCCGAGCACGAGGGCGCGCTCGCCGTCCTCCAGGATCTCCTTGAGGGTGACGATGTCACCGACGCGCTCGAACTCCATGGCCTCGACCACGTTGAGCGCTTCGTTGAGCATCACTTCCTGGCCGCGCCGGAGCTCGTCGAGTTCGACGCCGGGGCTGACGTTCACGCGGAGTTTGCGGCCTCCGGTGAAGATGTCGGCCGTGCCGTCCTCGTTCGCCTGCAGGAAGACGCCGAAGCCGGCCGGTGGCTGTGCGAGCCGGTCGACTTCTTCCTTGAGGGCGACGATCTGGTCGCGGGCCTCACGGAGCGTATTGGCGAGCCGCTCGTTCTGCGCGGACACGCCGGCCAGGTTGGTCTGCAACTCGACGATCCGCTCTTCGAGAATCCTCGTGTGTCGCGGAGAGTCGGCGAGCTTGCGTCGCAGGACGGCGATCTCCTGCTCAAGGTAGGCGATCTGCCCGGCAGGGTCGTCGGACCCTCGTCCCGGGCGGATGCCGCGGTTCATGTCGTCGTCGTGGGCTGCCACGGTCCTCACCTCCTCCAAGGGGAGCTGGACGCTTCCAGACCCTACCTGGGCGGGTGTCGATTGAAACCCCTAGATCACAAAGACTGTCGGGGTGTGTCCGATCTTCACCCTTGCGCTCTCCCTCACGCCAGGGGAATACCCACCGAACATGGTTGGGAAGCGGCCGAGGGTAGTCTCGGGGTGTCCAACACCCGTCGGAGCTGGCCGGATTCCCGGTGGCCCGGCGCAGGAGACTCAGGGAGATGACCGTGCAGCAAGGGGCCGGGTCCGGCAACGGGGCGCTGGAGGTGTGGATCGACCAGGATCTGTGTACCGGGGACGGCATCTGTGTCCAGTATGCGCCGGAGGTCTTCGAGCTGGACATCGACGGGCTGGCCTACGTGAAGGGCTCGGATGGCGAGCTTTTGCAGGTCAGGGCCGCTGCACCGGTGCCGTTGCCGGTGCTCGCGGATGTGGTTGCCTCGGCTTCGGAGTGCCCGGGGGAGTGCATTCATGTGCGTCGGATCTCGGACAGCGTGGAGGTCCACGGTCCGGACGCCGCGTGATCGTAGGACCACCCGCTGTCACGAATGTCTGGTTTCTCACATTCGGTTCGCCCGGTAGTTGGACGGGTGCGCGGCGTGGTGGTCACACGCTCCGGCTGCCGGGGGGTGTGGAGCGGACGAACACGCCACCCTTCCACTGCCACTTGGCGGAGGTCTTCACGTCGGGGCAGCAACTCGGTACGTCGGGCGAGGAGTAGCCGAGGAGGGTGGCGGTGACCGCAGCGTCGCGGACGGCGAAGTCGGTGACGGTGAGGCGGTCCTTGGGGTCGACGAGGGTGGCCACCACGCGGGGCTCGGGGTTGCTCGCGGCCCGGGTGAGGACGTAGACGCCGTCAGGTGGGGTGCCCATGCCCGCGTCGCAGTGGACGAGGGCGACGGTTTCGGGGCGGCCGTCGCCGTCGAGGTCGCCGGTGGCCTTCTTCTGGACGAGGGGCTTGGTGGGCCCGCAGTCGAGGGGGAAGTCGGCCCGCGCGGGGTCGGGGGGCGTGGCGGTGACCGGGGCCGCCTTGGTCCCGGTGTGGGGCTGTGCCGCCGTCGCGGAGGAGCCCGGTTGCAGCACGGACGACAGGGCGATCACGCCGGAGATGGCGGTGGCGGTGGCGACCCAGTGGATGGGCCGGGTGGCGGTGCGCGCGAGTTCCGGGACGGCGGGGTGCTGCACGAGGGAGGTGTCTCCTGTGAGGGCTGTACCGGCGGGGGTGCCCCGCATCGTGCCACACGTCACAGTGCCGAGGGAACGGCGGGGCCACGGTTCTGGCGGTGCGTCAGGTGTCGGGGCGTGGACGGTGCCTCAACGCACCAGCGCCGTGGCCGAGTTCCCGGGTGTTCGGGGAACTCGGCCACGGCGCTGGTGCGTTGGCCTGGGGTGCGGGCCGCTTCAGCGGCCGTGGCCTCCGTCGGCGTTGGGTCCGGCGTAGTCCTCGCCGTAGGCGCCCTTGGCGGGGCGGCGGCGGCGCATGGGCGGCTCGACGCCGTCGGCGAGGCGGCGGGCGGTGAGGAGGAAGCCGGTGTGTCCGATCATCCGGTGGTCGGGGCGTACGGCGAGGCCCTCGATGTGCCAGTTGCGGATCATCGTCTCCCAGGCGGTCGGCTCGTTGAAGCAGCCGATCTCGCGGATGGACTCGACGGTCCGGGCGAGCTGGGTGGTGGTGGCGACGTAGCAGCAGAGGATGCCGCCGGGGACGAGTGCCTTGGAGACGGCTTCGAGGCACTCCCAGGGGGCGAGCATGTCGAGGATGACGCGGTCGACGTCGGTGTCGCTCAGGTTGTCCTGGAGGTCGCCGACGGTGAGCTGCCAGGCGGGGTGCGGGCCGCCGAAGTAGCGTTCGACGTTGGCCTGGGCGATCTCGGCGAAGTCGGCGCGGCGCTCGTAGCTGTGCAGCATGCCCTGGTCGCCGATGGCGCGCAGCAGGAAGCTGCTGAGCGACCCGGAGCCGACGCCGGCTTCCACGACGCGGGCGCCGGGGAAGATGTCGGCGAAGGCGAGGATCTGCCCCGCGTCCTTGGGGTAGACGACGGCTGCCCCGCGGGGCATGGACAGGACGTAGTCGGGGAGCAGGGGGCGCAGCGCGAGGTAGGCGACGTTCCCGGTGGTGCGGACAACGCTGCCCTCGGGAGCGCCGATCAGTTCGTCGTGGGGGAAGGAACCCTTGTGGGTGTGGAAGTTCTTCCCCGCTTCGAGTGTGAACGTGTAGTGGCGGCCCTTGGGGTCGGTCAGCTGTACCTGGTCCCCGACCTTGAAGGGCCCGCGACGGCGGGCGGCACCGGTCGGTTCGGACATGTGACCAGCCTACCGGTCGCCGGAGGCGCCGCCGACCATGCGCCGGCCGTGCCCGGGGGCGGCGAAAGGGGCGGCCTGGTGCCGTGGGTCAGCTGGGGCGGGCCATCGCCTTGACGAAGGCGCGTTCGACGTCCGAGGCGGACAGGACGCCGTAGATCTCGCCGGTCTCCTCGACGACGAGGTATTCGGTGGCGGGGGTCGCGCGCAGGACGTCGAGGAGCTCCTCACCGGAGAGTTCCGCGGAGACGCGCATGCCGTCGGTGAGTTCCTGGGCGAGGCCGCTGACGGGCACCCAGGGGCGGCGGTGTTCCGGTACGCCGACGATGGCGGCCTCGCGGACGAGGGAGTGGGGCCGGCCGTTGGCGTCGACGACGACGAGGGCGCGGGCTCCGACGTCGTTGGCGCGGCGCAGTGCCTCGGAGAGGGGGGTGTCGGTCTCGACGGGGACGGCGCGGCGCGTGAGGGTGCGGGCGCGCAGTTCGGGGAGGTGTTCGCGCAGGCGGGCCATGCGGAGGCTGTTGCCGGCGCCGGTCCAGATGATCGCGGCGAGGATGGCGGCGAGCAGGGCGTCGGTGACGGTGTCCATGCCGACGTTGTCCTCGGCGGTGGAGCCGAGGGCTCCGGACTGGGTGAGCAGGGGCAGGCCGATCAGCACGGAGACGGCGAGGGCGCGGCCGACCCAGGCGGCGGCGACAGTGCCGCTCATCGGTCTGCCGGTGATCTTCCAGACGACGGCGCGGAGCATGCGGCCGCCGTCGAGGGGGAGGCCGGGAAGCAGGTTGAAGGCGGCCACGATGAGGTTGGAGATCATCAGGCCGGCCAGCAGGACGCCGGGGACGGTGCCGGGTTCGACGGGCTGCATGGCGAGGTAGAAGGCCCCGGCGAGGACGAGGGAGAGCAGCGGTCCGACGAAGGCGAGCACGAATTCGCGGCCGGGGGTCTCGGCCTCCTTCTCGATCTCGGAGACGCCGCCGAAGAACTGGAGCTGGATGCGGCGCACCGGCAGCTTGAAGCGGAGGGCGGCGACGGTGTGGGCGAGCTCGTGGACGAGGACTGAGGCGTAGAAGGCGACCGCGAAGAAGAGGGAGACGAGGTAGCGGGCGGCGCCGAGTCCGGGCAGGACGCGGTCGAGCTGGCCGCCGAAGACCCAGGTGATGAGGGCGGCGACGAGGAACCAGCTGGGGGCGACGTAGACGGGTACGCCGAAGGGCCGGCCCATGAGGATGCCGCCGCCGGGTTCCTTGGGCCGCCTTTGGGGACGGCCCTTGCCGGTGGTGGCGGAGTCGGCGAGGGCGCGGGCCGGGGCGGTGGGGGGTGTGGGGCGCGCGTCGGTGGCCGGTTCGGTGTGGTCGTCCGCGGGGGACGGAGGGCTGTCCCGGTCGTCGGGGCGGGGCGCTGGGTCCTGACCGGCGGTGGCGGGTGCCGCGGGGTGGTCGCCGGGTGCGGCCGCCGGCGCGGTGGGGGTCGCGGGCACGGTGCCCGGTGTGGTCGTGTCGTCGTCGGCCGAGGCGGGCCGGGCGGCGGTGTCCTGGGAGTCGTCGGGTGCCGTCGGGGTGTCGGCGGGCGTGTGGGGGCCCGCCTCCTGCCCGGGTGCCGTCCCGTTCCCGTCCGGGGCGGGCCGGCCGGCGTCGCGGTCCCGTTCCTCCTCGGGGCGTGCCGTGCCGGCGGTCCGTGCCGTGGGGACCGCCTCGCGGTCGGTCGCCCCGTCGTTGCCGGAGCGCGGCTGTCCGCTCCCGCCGCTCTCGTCCACGCTGTCCCCTCGTTCGATGGTCTCCCTGGTCCGGTCGTGGCCGGGTGGGAGGGTCTGTGGTCGATGGTATGCGCCACTCGGGCCGTCTTCCGCCTCGGCACCCGTTCCGGGGCCCCCTCCGTCGCGCCGGCGCGGGGGCCGGCGGCCCCGGATCCGCGCCGTGCGCGTCCTGGGGCCGGGCGCGGTTGTGTCACTGTCAGTGGCGGGCCGTATGGTCTGTGGTCATGGAATCCCGCACCGACGGCGTCGCCGAGCCGTCCGCCGTGGCCGCCGTGCCCCCGGCATCGTTGTCGCCCTCGCGCGCCGGTGACTTCATGCAGTGCCCGCTGCTGTACCGCTTCCGGGTGATCGACAGGCTGCCCGAGAAGCCGAGTGAGGCGGCGACGCGGGGCACTCTGGTGCATGCGGTGCTGGAGCGGCTCTTCGATGTGCCCGCCGCCGAGCGGACCGTGCCGCGCGCCAGGTCCCTGGTGCCCGGTCAGTGGGACCGGCTGCGGGAGAGCAGGCCGGAGGTCGTGGAGTTGTTCGCCGACGACCGGGACGGTGAGCGGATGGCACGCTGGCTGGGGGAGGCGGAGCGGCTCGTCGAGCGCTGGTTCGCGCTGGAGGACCCGACACGGCTGGAGCCCGCGGAGCGGGAGCTGTTCGTGGAGGCGGAGCTGGAGTCAGGGCTGAGGCTGCGCGGGATCATCGACCGGGTCGACGTGGCGTCCACGGGCGAGGTGCGGATCGTCGACTACAAGACGGGCAAGGCGCCCCGGCCCGAGTACGCCGAGGGCGCGCTGTTCCAGATGACGTTCTACGCCCTGGTGGTGTGGCGGCTGAAGGGGGTCGTCCCGCGGCGGCTGCAGCTCGTGTACCTCGGCAGCGGCGATGTGCTGACGTACGACCCGGTCCTGGCGGATCTGGAGCGCGTCGAGCGCAAGCTGCTCGCGCTGTGGGAGGCGATCCAGCGGGCCACGCGGACGGGTGACTGGCGGCCCCGTCCCACGAAGCTGTGCGGCTGGTGCGACCACCAGGCCGTCTGCCCGGAGTTCGGGGGCACTCCCCCGCCGTATCCGCTGCCGGTCATGGCGCCGGAACCGGGGGGCGGGGAGCAGGGCAGAATGGGGCGGGACTAGCGAAGGAGACTGACGTGGCCATCCGCGTCCTACTGGTCGATGACCAGCCGCTGCTGCGTACGGGCTTCCGGATGATCCTGGAGGCCGAGCAGGACATCGCGGTCGTCGGTGAGGCCGGGGACGGCCTCCAGGCGCTCGACCAGGTGCGTGCCCTGCAGCCCGATGTGGTTCTGATGGACATCCGTATGCCCCGGATGGACGGGGTGGAGGCGACCCGGCAGATCACCGGGCCCGGCCGGGACGGCCCGGCCAAGGTGCTGGTGCTGACGACCTTCGACCTCGACGAGTACGTGGTGGAGGCGCTGCGCGCCGGTGCCAGCGGCTTCCTCCTCAAGGACGCTCCGGCCCATGAGCTGGTGCAGGCGATCCGGGTGGTCGCCGCGGGCGAGGCGATGCTCGCGCCGAGCATCACGCGCCGGCTGCTCGACAAGTACGCGGGGCACCTGCCGTCCGGGGAGGAGCCGGTGCCCGACACGCTGCACACCCTCACCGAGCGCGAGGTGGAGGTGCTGAAGCTGGTGGCGCGGGGGCTGTCCAACGCGGAGATCGCCGCGGATCTCTTCGTCAGCGAGACCACGGTGAAGACCCATGTGGGCCATGTCCTGACGAAGCTGGGGCTGCGGGACCGGGTGCAGGCCGCGGTGTACGCGTACGAGAGCGGACTGGTGCGCCCCGGGGCGCAGTAGGCGGGGCGGCGTGCGCGGAGGGCGCCCTCGTGCCGAGGGGCCCTCCGCCGGTGCGGACTTGCTCAGCCCTTGCTGATCTCCCAGAACCGGAACACCGCCGCGGGGTCGAGGCAGTACTCGAGTCCGTAGATGTCGTCGCGTGTGACGGCGTACTGCTTGGCCTGCCACACCGGGATGACGGGCAGGTCCCCGGCGACGATGTCCTGGAGTCTGCCGTAGTCGGCGTCGGTCGAGGAGCGGTCGCTCTGGGCGGCCGTCTTCGGGATCAGCTCGCTGGTGATGGTGCGGTTGACGTAGCGGTTGTCGAGCACGTTGCCCTTGCCGAAGAAGGGCGCGGTGAAGTTGTCGGGGTCCGGGTAGTCCGGGACCCAGCCCTTGACGTAGACACCGTACCTGCCTTCCGCGATGCCCCTCTCGTAGCGGTCGAAGGGGACGGACTTGACCGTGGCCTGGAACAGCCCGCTGTCGTTGAGCTGCCGGGCGATCGTCCGCAGTTCCTCGTCGGTGGCGGGCCCGTAGCGGGAGGGGGTCGACCACAGGGTCAGCCGCACCTTGCCGGTGATGCCCTCGGCCCGCAGAGCGGCCTTGGCCTTGGCCTTGGAGGGGCGGGCACCGTAGGCGTCGAAGAAGGATGTGCTGTGGCCGGTGATGCCCGCGGGGATGATCGAGTAGAGCGGTGTCGCGGTGTTGTCGTACACCTTGTCGACGAGCGCTTCGCGGTCGAGGAGGTAGGCGATGGCCTTGCGGACGCCGAGCCTGCCGGCCACCGGGTCGTCCATGTTGAAGACGAGGTGCTGGACCTCGGCGCTGGAGCCGTCGACCACCTTGATGTCCTTGCCGACGTCGCTGTCGTCGGCGACGTCGGCGATGTCCGCGGCGACGAGGCCGCGGTAGGCGAGGTCGACCTGCTTGTCGAGCAGGGCGGTCTTCAGGGCTTTCTGGTCGCCGTGGAAAAACCTCACGGTGACGCCGGAGTTGTGGGTGCGGGCGGGTCCCTTGTAGCGGCCGTTGACCGAGAAGACCGCTTTGTCCTCGCTGAAGGAGTCCAGGGTGTACGGGCCGGAGCCGACCGCCTTGCCGTCCTTGCGCAGGGCGTCGGCGGGGTACTGGGTGTGGTCCACGATCGAGCCGGCGCCGGAGGCTATCTTGCTGGGGAAGGTGGCGTCGGCGTACTTCAGTTTGAACACGACGGTCTTCTCGTCGGGTGTCTCCACCGAGTCGAGCATGTGGAACATGAGCGCGGGGCCGGCGGGGTCGTTGATCTTCAGCAGCCGGTCGAAGGAGAACTTGACGTCCTTCGAGGTGAGCGGGTCGCCGTTGCTGAACGTCAGTCCGTCCTGGAGCGTGCAGGTGTAGACCCTGGTGCGGGTGTCCGTGAACAGGCATTCCCTGGCGGCCTCGGGCTCGGGTTCCGTGCCGCCCTTGGGGAAGTTCAGGAGTGTCTGGAAGACGTTGTTGAACAGCAGCCAGGAGCCCGGGTCGTATCCGGACGCGGGGTCTGTGGCCAGGACGTCGTCGGACATCCCCATCACGATGGAGGAGCCGGTTCCTCCGGAGTCACCGGACTGGGTGCCGCATCCGGTGAGCAGACCGGCGGCAAGCCCCGCTGCGAGGGGCAGGACCGGCCACTGGGTGCGCATGTTCACGTGCATGTGCCTTGTCTCGGGTTCTGGGCGGCCCCGAGCACCACGAGGCCCGGGGCCTGTGGGCGCCCCGGGATCGTACCCCGAACACAGCGGGGCCCCGGAGGGGGCGCCGGGGGCCCGCGCAGGGGTGAGGGTCAGCTGCCGACGCCGCGGCTGAGTTCCCACAGCTGCAGCGTGGAGGAGGAATTCATGGCGTACTCGCCACCCGTGACGCCGTCACGGGTGGCGACGTACTGCTTGCCCTGCCACAGCGGGATGACCGGCACGTCCTTGGCCACGATGTCCTGGATGCCGGTGAGGCTCTTGGTGGCGGACAGCCGGTCGGCCTCGCGGCGGGACTGCGGGATCAGCGTGTTGCGGATCGTGCTGTTGGCGTAGGGCGAGCCGAGGGTGTTGTCCGCGTCGAGGAACGGCGCGAGGTAGTTGTCGGCGTCCGGGAAGTCCGGGAACCAGCCCATGCCGTAGACGTCGTACTGGCCCTTCTGCTCGGCCTTGCGGTACTTGTCCCAGGGTGCGCCCTCGATGCCGACGTCGAACAGCCCGCTGGCGTTGAGCTGCTGGCGCAGCACCTCGAACTCCTTGGCGGTGGCCGGGCCGTAGTGGTCGGTCGTGTAGTGCAGCGTCAGCTTCACCGGAGTGGTGATGCCCGCCTTGGTCAGCAGGGTGCGGGCCTTGGCGGTGCTCGGCTCGCTGTACCTGTTGAAGAAGGCGTTCGCGTGGCCGGTGATGCTGGCCGGGACGAGGGAGTACAGGGGCTCGGCCTGGGTGCCGTACACCTTGGAGATCAGCGCGGCGCGGTCGATGATCTGCGCCATGGCCTGGCGGACGGCCTTGCTCTTCACGGACGGGGCGTCGGTGTTGAAGCCGAGGAAGCGGATCTCCAGGCCCGGCATCTCCACCAGGTTCACGTCGCCGCCGTTGGCGTTCTGGAGCCTGCGGATCTGCTCCGGCGACATCGTGCGGGTCATGACGTCGATGTCGCCCTTGTCGAGCGCGGCGCCCATGCTGTCGGCGTCCTTGAAGGACTCCAGTTCCACCGTGTCGTTCTTGGGCTTCAGCAGCCCGTCGTAGTGGGGGTTCTTGGTGAAGGTCGCCTTGACGAGCTCGTTGCCCTTGACCTCGGCGTGCATCGTGTAGGGGCCCGAGCCGTCGATGTCGAAGCCGTCGCGCAGCTTCTTCTTGTCGTAGTCCTTGGGGTTGACGATGCCGGCGACCGGCGTCGACAGCTTGAACGGGAAGGTGGCGTCCGCGGTCTTGAGGTGGAAGATGACTTCGTTGTCACCCCGCGTCTCGACGGTGTCGATGGTGGACAGCAGGGCCCAGACCTCGCTGTCGGACTTGATGGCGAGGGCCCGGTCGATGGAGAACTTCACGTCGGCCGCGGTCACCGGGTCGCCGCTGGAGAACTTCAGGTCGCTGCGCAGCTTGCAGGCGTAGCGCTCGTTGCCGGTGTCGGTGAATGCGCAGCTCTCGGCGGCCTCGGGCACGGGCTCGCCCTCGCCGCGGGGCTGGACCATCAGCGTCTGCACGGTCTGCCGGAGGATGTTCCAGCTCCCCACGTCGTACGCGTACGCCGGGTCGAGGGGCGCGGGTGTGTCGCTGGAGGCGGTGAACCGGTCGGTGGTGCCCACGACGATGGCGTCACCGCTCCCGCCCCCGCTGCCGGACCCGCCGCAGGCAGCGAGGGCGGGGGTGAGCAGACCAGCGATGGCCGACAGCACCAAGGTCTTGCGGTTCATGCTCGAGTTTCTCCAGAGCTGGGAAGTGCGTGCATCCGGCAAACATCGCGCTGCGACGGATCACGGGAATGTGGCGATGTTTTCGCGACGAGATTAGTCCGCACCTGAAGGATGACTAAAGCCGCCGAAGTTGAGACCCCATCACGCTGCGGAACCGGCTGCGGACGCACCGGCAGAGGGTACGGGGAAGGATTCGTGCAGCACCTCACCAATCGGGACACAAGGGCACGCCAGGGTCGCCCGAATGGGGTGGAACAGCACACGCCGGGCCAGCCGTCGAGCCCCTTGTGCATGGCGAACGTCACACGCAAACCCATGCACATCGCACAGAAATTCGACCAAGGGGTCGCATTTATTCATTCTGTTCGAGGGGGCGCGGTGATGCATATATTCACCACGGCGCGCTCGGTGCAGCGCCTACTGCATTTCCGTCATCACACCGTGCAGAAATGGCAGGTCGACCTCTTCCAGCGAGGCCACCACCGTTCGGCCGGCCGCCGGTGCGATGGGGGCGACCGACGGTACGGCGACCACCCGGCAGCCGGCGGCCTCGGCGGCGGCGACGCCGGTCGCCGTGTCCTCGACGACCGCGCACCGGGTGGGATGCGCCTCCAGGCCCGTGGCCGCGAGCAGATACGGGTCCGGGAACGGCTTGGTGCGCCCGACCTCGTCCCCCGCGACGGTCAGCGAGAAGTACTGGGGGCCGATCGAGTCCAGGACGCGGTCGATGATGCGCCGGTGGGAGGCGGAGACGAGGGCTGTGGGGATCCGATGCGCCGCCAGTTCGGCCAACAGTCGTGCGGCACCCGGCATCAGGGGCAGGTTGCGGCCGATGCGCTTCTCGAACCCGTCGTTGAGGAGCACACTCAGCTCCTCGAAGGCGATGTCGGCGCCGGTGGCCTCGATCAGGAAGCCCGCGCTGCGCGTCATGGGACCGCCCACGACGACGTGCCGCCACGACTCGTCGAGCGTGTGCCCGAGGGAGGCGAAGACCTCGACCTCGACCTCCCACCAGAATCCCTCGGTGTCGACCAGGGTGCCGTCCATGTCGAGGAGCACCGCCTGCAGCGCGGAGCCTTCGGCCGTACGGGTTCCGAGCGCGGGAACCGTGGTGGTCATCAGGCGTACCTCCTTGAAGGGACGACCAGGCCGGTTCCCTGACGGGGAACCGGCCTGCGGTGGACCGACCAGTGTACGACGCTCGTGGAGCATGCGCCTGTCGATGGAGATGCGCCGGTGCGTCTCGGCACACCGGGGGCGGCACGGGCGCCGGGCGGGCCCAGGGGGCTGCGTCCGCCGTCGCGGCCTGCGCGCCCGCCGGCGGGGCCCCCGCGCCGGCGACGAGGGGGCGCCGCGGAACCGTGGCGCACGGGCGCGCGCGTCACCGCGCGTTGAAGTACTTGGCCTCGGGATGGTGGATCACGATCGCGTCCGTGGACTGCTCCGGGTGGAGCTGGAACTCCTCGGAGAGGTGGACGCCGATCCGCTCCGGCTCCAGCAGCCGGGCGATCTTGGCGCGGTCCTCCAGGTCGGGGCAGGCGCCGTAGCCGAGGGAGAAGCGGGCGCCCCGGTACTTGAGGGCGAACATGTCCTCGATGCCGGCGGGGTCCTCGCCGGCGAAGCCCAGCTCCGACCGCACGCGCGCGTGCCAGTACTCGGCGAGCGCCTCCGCCAGCTGGACGGACAGGCCGTGCAGTTCGAGGTAGTCACGGTAGGAGTTCGACTCGAACAGTCGCGCCGTCTCCGCGCCGATCTTCGATCCGACGGTGACGACCTGGAAGCCGACGACGTCGGTCTCGCCCGACTCCTCCGGACGGAAGAAGTCGGCCAGGCACAGCCGGCGGCCGCGGCGCTGGCGCGGGAAGGTGAAGCGGGTGCGCTCGTTGCCCTCCTCGTCGAGGACGATCAGGTCGTCGTCCTTGGACACGCAGGGGAAGTAGCCGTAGACGACGGCCGCTTCGAGGAGGTTGTCCCTCTGGAGCCGGTCGAGCAGACCGCGCAGCCGGGGCCTGCCCTCCGTCTCGACCAGTTCCTCGTAGGCCGGACCCTCACCCGTGCGTGCCTGCTTGAGGCCCCACTGGCCCTTGAACAGGGCGCCCTCGTCCAGCCAGGAGGAGTACTCCTTGAGCTGGATGCCCTTGATGACGCGGGTTCCCCAGAAGGGCGGCTCCGGCACCGGGTTGTCGGTGGCGACGTCGGAGCGGACATGGCCCTCCTCCGGCCGCGGCTCCTCCATCTCGACCGTGGCCGCCCGCACCCGGCGCTGCCTCAGCTCGGGCAGCCTGGCCCCGGGTACGCCGCGCTTGACCGCCATCAGGGTGTCCATCAGACGCAGGCCCTCGAAGGCGTCCCGGGCATAGCGCACTTCGCCCTCGTACAGCTCGTGCAGGTCCTGTTCGACATAGGCCCGGGTGAGGGCGGCGCCGCCGAGGATGACCGGGTAGGCGGTGGCAAGGCCGCGGGAGTTGAGTTCCTCCAGGTTCTCCTTCATGATCACCGTGGACTTGACCAGCAGCCCCGACATGCCGATGACATCGGCCCGGTGTTCGTCGGCTGCCTCCAGGATCGCCGAGACCGGCTGCTTGATACCGAGGTTGACCACGTTGTAGCCGTTGTTCGACAAGATGATGTCGACCAGGTTCTTGCCGATGTCGTGGACGTCCCCGCGTACGGTGGCCAGCACGATGGTGCCCTTGCCGGCCTCGTCCGACTTCTCCATGTGCGGTTCGAGATGGGCGACCGCGCTCTTCATGACCTCGGCGGACTGCAGGACGAACGGCAGCTGCATCTGCCCGGAGCCGAACAGCTCCCCGACGACCTTCATGCCGTCCAGCAGGGTCTCGTTGACGATGTCGAGGGCCGGCCGCTCCTTGAGCGCCTCGTCCAGATCCTGCTCCAGGCCGTTGCGTTCACCGTCGATGATCCGCCGCTTCAGGCGCTCCTCCAGCGGCAGCGCCGCCAGTTCCTCGGCCTTGCCGGCCCTGAGCGACGTGGCGGTGGCGCCCTCGAACAACGCCATCAGCTTCTGCAACGGGTCGTAGCCCTCGCTGCGGCGGTCGTAGATCAGGTCCAGCGCCGTGGCCACCTGCTCCGCGTCGAACCGCGCGATCGGCAGGATCTTCGAGGCGTGCACGATCGCCGAGTCCAGCCCCGCCTTCACGCACTCGTCCAGGAAGACCGAGTTCAGCACGATGCGCGCCGCCGGGTTCAGACCGAAGGAGATGTTCGACAGACCCAGCGTGGTCTGCACATCCGGGTGGCGACGCTTCAGCTCACGGATCGCCTCGATCGTCGCGATCCCGTCCTTGCGGGACTCCTCCTGACCGGTACAGATGGTGAACGTCAGGCAGTCGACGAGGATGTCGTCCTCGCGGATGCCCCACCTCCCGGTCAGGTCGGCGATCAGCCGCTCGGCGATCTCCACCTTCTTCTCGGCCGTGCGGGCCTGCCCCTCCTCGTCGATCGTCAGCGCGATCAGCGCGGCACCGTGCTCCCTGGCGAGCCCGGTGACCTTCGCGAAGCGGGACTCCGGCCCGTCACCGTCCTCGTAGTTGACGGAGTTGATGACCGCGCGCCCGCCCAGCTTCTCCAAACCGGCCCTGAGGACGTCGACTTCGGTGGAGTCCAGCACGATCGGCAGTGTCGAGGCGGTCGCGAAACGACCCGCCAGTTCCTCCATGTCGGCCACGCCGTCACGGCCCACATAGTCCACGCACAGATCGAGCATGTGCGCGCCCTCACGGATCTGCTCGCGCGCCATCTCCACACAGTCGTCCCAGCGGCCCTCCAGCATCGCCTCACGGAACTTCTTCGACCCGTTGGCGTTCGTGCGCTCACCGATCGCCAGGTAGGAGGTGTCCTGCCGGAACGGCACCGACTGGTACAACGACGCCGCCCCCGGCTCCGGACGCGGATCCCGCGCCTCCGGGGTGACACCGCGGACGCGCTGGACGACCTGCCTGAGGTGCTCGGGGGTGGTACCGCAGCAGCCGCCCACCAGGGACAGGCCGTAGTCGCGGACGAAGTTCTCCTGGGCGTCGGCCAGGCCCTCGGGGCCGAGCGGGAAGTGCGCGCCGTCCTTGGTGAGGACCGGCAGGCCCGCGTTCGGCATGCACAGCAGCGGGATGCGGGAGTGGCGCGCGAGGTAACGCAGGTGCTCGCTCATCTCGGCGGGGCCGGTCGAGCAGTTCAGGCCGATCATGTCGATGCCCAGCGGCTCCAGCGCGGTCAGCGCGGCGCCGATCTCCGAGCCGAGCAGCATCGTGCCGGTCGTCTCGAACGCCATCGAGCACAGCAGCGGCACCTCGATGCCGGTGGCCTCCATGGCGCGCCGGGCGCCCAGGACCGACGCCCTGGTCTGCAGCAGGTCCTGGGTCGTCTCCACGATCAGCGCGTCCGCGCCGCCGGCGAGCAGGCCCTCCGCGTTGGCCTGGAAGCCGTCGCGGATCGTGGTGTAGGAGATGTGGCCGAGGGTGGGCAGCTTGGTGCCGGGGCCCATGGAGCCGAGCACCCAGCGCGGGCGGCCGTCACCGGCGACGAAGGTGTCCGCCGCGTCGCGGGCGATGCGGGCACCCGCCTCGGACAGCTCGTACACACGGTCGGCGATCTCGTACTCGGCCATGGCCGCGTGGTTCGCCCCGAAGGTGTTCGTCTCCACGCAGTCGACGCCCACCGAGAAGTACGCCTCGTGGACGGAGCGGACGATGTCCGGTCGGGTCAGGTTGAGGATCTCGTTGCAGCCCTCCAGGCCCTCGAAGTCCTCCAGCGTGGGGTCCTGGGCCTGGAGCATCGTGCCCATCGCGCCGTCGGCCACCACGACGCGGGTGGCGAGGGCGTCGCGGAGGGTCTCGGTTCGGTTCCGGCTGCCGGCGGAGACGGACGAAAGGGACGGGTTCGGCAACGAGGCCATGGAAGATGCTCCCTGGAGTGCGACGGCTGTCGGCTTTGCGCTTCTTATGGAAGACGCACCCGGCAAGAGTAGCCCGCTGCGGGCCGTACGGTCAGAGGCGTCCACGGGCCGGACGCGCGTGGCTCGGGTGACGTGGGCGGGGATTCCGGTGGAACGGATGGCGACACCCATTGGCGAGAGGTCGGCAACGACCGGTAGTGTTCGACATTGCCGAACGACGGTAGTGAACACCGGTCGGCGACCGAAGGGGACGGAGGGCAGGACGGCGATGGCACGGAACATCCAGTCGCTCGAACGGGCGGCCGCGATGCTGCGGCTGCTCGCGGGCGGCGAACGACGGCTGGGCCTGTCGGACATCGCCTCGTCGCTGGGACTCGCCAAGGGCACGGCCCACGGCATACTCCGCACGCTCCAGCAGGAGGGGTTCGTCGAGCAGGACGCGGCCTCGGGCCGCTACCAGCTGGGTGCCGAACTGCTGCGGCTGGGGACCACCTACCTGGACGTGCACGAGCTGCGGGCCCGCGCCCTGGTATGGACCGACGACCTGGCCCGCTCCAGCGGGGAGAGCGTCTACCTGGGCGTGGTCCACCAGCAGGGCGTGCTGATCGTGCACCACGTCTTCCGGCCCGACGACAGCCGGCAGGTCCTGGAGATCGGGGCGATGCAACCGCTGCACTCCACGGCCCTGGGCAAAGTACTGTCGGCCTACGACCCGGTCGCGCACAGCGAGGCGCTTGAGGCGGACCGGAAGGCGTTCACTGACCGGACGGTGTGCGAGCTGGACGGCTTCGAGCACATCCTCGACATGACGCGCGCGCGTGGCTACGCGGCCGACATAGAGGAGACGTGGACCGGGGTGGCCTCGATCGCCGCGCCCATCCACGACCGGCGGCGGATGCCGGTGGGCGCGGTGGGCATCACCGGCGCCGTGGAGCGGGTGTGCCGGGACGGGGAGCTGCGCCCCGACCTGATCGCGGCGGTTCGCGACTGCGCCCGCGCGGTGTCGCGGGATCTGGGCGCCGGGCGGTTCTGAGGCCCCCGCCCCCACCCGCAGGCCCCCGGCACGGCCGGGGGCCCTTTCGTGTCCTGGGCCCGCTGCGCCCCGAAGGCCCCGGTACGGCGGCGACTGCGGCGTACCGGCCCCCCACCTGCCCGCGGACGGATGCCGCACCCCGTCCCGGCGCGGCCGGGCACCGGGCCCCGTGGGGATCAATGACCTGCGGCGATCAGTAACGATCGCGCATTCGAGAACACGACTCTTGACGACCCGGCGAACAGGAGGCAAGACTCCCGTCCATCGGTCGGCATTGTCGAACACCTACCGGCAATACACGCTAGAGTGTGGCGACGCCAAGGGCCGACATCGCTCTCACCCCCGAGGGCGCGGACCACCGGAGGGACCCGGGGTTCGCCTTCCCCTGGACGAAGGACAAAGGAGTCGCGGGTGTCCAGCTCCGACATCTTCATCGGCGAGACCATCGGTACCGCCGTGCTCATCCTGCTCGGCGGCGGAGTCTGCGCCGCTGTGACGCTGAAGGCCTCCAAGGCCCGGAACGCCGGCTGGCTCGCCATCACTTTCGGGTGGGGCTTCGCAGTCCTCACGGCGGTCTACACCTCGGCGCCGCTGTCCGGCGCGCACCTCAACCCGGCCGTGACGCTGGCGCTGGCCATCAAGGACAGCGACTGGAGCGACGTCCCGGTCTACTGGGCCGGCCAGCTGCTCGGCGCCATGATCGGTGCGACCCTCGTCTGGGTCGCCTACTACGGCCAGTTCCACGCCCACCTCACCGACAGGGAGATCGTCGGCGGCCCGGGGGCGCAGGACACCAAGGCCGTCGAGGCGCAGGAGGCCCAGGCCGGCCCCGTGCTCGGCATCTTCTCCACCGGTCCGGAGATCCGGAACGCGGCGATGAACCTCGCCACGGAGATCATCGGCACCGTCGTGCTGGTGCTCGCGGTGCTCACCCAGGGCCTCAACGACAAGGGCAACGGCCTGGGCATCCTGGGCGCCCTGATCACCGCGCTCGTGGTGGTCGCAATCGGCCTCTCCCTGGGCGGCCCGACGGGGTACGCCATCAACCCGGCACGCGACCTCGGCCCGCGCCTTGTGCACGCCCTTCTCCCGCTGCCCAACAAGGGCGGTTCCGACTGGGGCTACGCCTGGGTTCCGGTGGTCGGTCCACTGATCGGCGGTGCGGTCGCTGCGAGCATTTACAACGTCGCCTTTGCTTGAGAACAGTGAACTTCCCCAGGCACCGCCCGTCATCGCCGCGCCGTAAAGACCGCCTCTCTTCATCCATGGAACCCCAGGAGCACACCGTGACCGACGCACACACCGCCGGCCCGTTCATCGCCGCCATCGACCAGGGCACGACGTCCTCGCGCTGCATCGTCTTCGACCGGGACGGCCGCATCGTGTCCGTCGACCAGAAGGAGCACGAGCAGATCTTCCCCAAGCCGGGCTGGGTCGAGCACGACGCGACCGAGATCTGGACCAACGTCCAGGAGGTCGTCGCCGGGGCCATCAAGAAGGCCGGCATCACCCGGGACGACATCAAGGCCATCGGCATCACCAACCAGCGCGAGACCACGGTGCTGTGGGACAAGAACACCGGTGAGCCCGTCCACAACGCGCTCGTGTGGCAGGACACCCGCACCGACTCCCTGTGCAAGGAGCTCGGCCGCAACGTGGGGCAGGACCGCTTCCGCCGCGAGACCGGCCTGCCGCTGGCCTCGTACTTCTCCGGTCCGAAGGCCCGCTGGCTGCTGGACAACGTCGAGGGCCTTCGGGAGCGTGCCGAGGCCGGCGACATCCTCTTCGGCACCATGGACACCTGGGTCATCTGGAACCTGACCGGCGGTGTCGACGGCGGCCACCACGTCACGGACGTGACCAACGCCTCCCGCACCCTGCTGATGAACCTGCACACGATGCAGTGGGACGACAAGATCTGCGAGTCGGTCGGCGTGCCGATGGGGATCCTGCCGCAGATCCGCTCCTCCGCCGAGATCTACGGCGAGATCACCGGCGGGCGGCTCGGCGAGCTGCTCGGCGGCATCCCGGTCGCCTCGGCGCTCGGTGACCAGCAGGCGGCCCTGTTCGGTCAGACGTGCTTCTCCGAGGGCGAGACCAAGTCCACCTACGGCACCGGCACCTTCATGGTGATGAACACCGGTGACAAGATCATCAACTCCTACTCGGGCCTGCTGACCACGGTCGGCTACCAGATCGGCGACCAGAAGCCGGTCTACGCCCTGGAGGGCTCGATCGCCGTCACCGGCTCCCTCGTACAGTGGATGCGCGACCAGATGGGCCTGATCTCCACCGCCGCCGAGATCGAGACCCTCGCGTTGTCGGTCGAGGACAACGGCGGCGCCTACTTCGTGCCCGCCTTCTCCGGTCTGTTCGCCCCGTACTGGCGCTCCGACGCCCGCGGTGTGATCGCCGGCCTGACCCGGTACGTCACCAAGGCGCACCTCGCGCGCGCCGTGCTGGAGGCCACGGCCTGGCAGACACGTGAGATCGCCGACGCCATGACCAAGGACTCGGGTGTCGAGCTGGCGACACTCAAGGTCGACGGCGGTATGACCTCCAACAACCTGCTGATGCAGACGCTCGCGGACGTCCTGGACGCGCCGGTGGTGCGCCCGATGGTCGCCGAGACGACCTGCCTCGGCGCCGCCTACGCCGCCGGTCTCGCCGTCGGTTTCTGGACCACCACCGACGATCTGCGTGCCAACTGGCGCCGGGCCGCCGAGTGGACGCCCCACATGGACGCGGAGACCCGCGACCGTGAGTACAAGAACTGGCTCAAGGCCGTCGAGCGGACCATGGGCTGGATCGAGCACGAGGAGTAATCACAGATGACCACCCTGCAGAGTGTCCCGGCTCTGGGGACGCACCCGGCCTACGGCTCCCACCCGGGCCGCGCCGAGACCCGGGAACAGTTGTCCAGGGCGACATACGACCTCCTGGTGATCGGCGGCGGGATCCTGGGCATCTCCACGGCGTGGCACGCCGCGCAGTCGGGCCTGCGGGTGGCGCTGGTGGATGCCGGCGACTTCGCCGGCGCCACCTCCTCCGCCTCCTCCAAGCTCCTCCACGGCGGGTTGCGCTATCTGCAGACCGGCGCGGTGAGGCTGGTGGCGGAGAACCACTTCGAGCGCCGTGCGGTCTCCCGCCAGGTGGCACCCCACCTGGCGAACCCGCTCACGTTCTACCTTCCCGTGTACAAGGGCGGGCCGCACGGCGCCGCGAAGCTCGGGGCGGGCGTCTTCGCCTACTCCGCGCTGTCGGCGTTCGGTGACGGCGTCGGCCACCTGCTCTCCCCGGCCAGGGCGCGGCAGGACGTGCCGGAGCTGCGCACCGAGAACCTGAAGGCCGTGGCCGTGTACGGCGACGACCAGATGAACGATGCGCGCATGGCGCTGATGACGGCCCGCGCGGCCGTCGACGCGGGAGCCGTCGTCCTCAACCACGCCGAGGTGACCGGTCTGCGCTTCACCCGGGGCCGGGTCACCGGCGCCGAGCTGAGGGACCGGCTCTCCGGTGACGAGTTCGGCGTCGTGGCACGGCTGGTGCTCAACGCGACCGGCCCGTGGGTCGATCACCTGCGCAGGATGGAGGACCCGAACGCGGCGCCGTCCATACGGCTGTCCAAGGGCGTGCACCTGGTGCTCAGGCGCACCTCCCCCTGGAAGGCGGCGCTGGCGACGCCGATCGACAAGTACCGCATCACCTTCGCCCTCCCCTGGGAGGACATGCTGCTGCTCGGCACGACCGACGAGGAGTACGAGGGCGAGCCCGCCGAGGTCGCGGTGGGCGACAAGGACATCGCACAGATCCTCGACGAGGCCGCCTTCTCCGTCCGCGACCAGCAGTTGCGGCGTGACCTGATCACCTATGCCTTCGCCGGTCTGCGGGTGCTGCCGGGCGGGCCCGGTGACACCGCGAAGGCCAGGCGCGAGACCGTCGTCACCGAGGGTAGGGGCGGCATGCTGTCCGTCGCGGGCGGCAAGTGGACCACTTTCCGGCACATCGGCCGCACCGTCATGCGGCAGCTGGAGTCGCTGCCGGGCCGCCCGCTCGGCGACGACTTCGAGCCGATCTCCACGCTGCCGAAGAGGCTGCCGCTGCCGGGCATCGCCAATCCGCGCGCGGTCGCCCACCGGCTCGTGGTCGACGGTCCCGCGCCCGGCCCGCGCATGGCGCCGGACACGGCCAAGCACCTGGCCACCCACTACGGTTCGCTGGCCTTCGACATCGCACGGCTGGCCAACGAGAGCCCGGAGCTGGGCGGGCGGATCCACCCCGACGCCCCGGAGATCTGGGCACAGGTCGTCTACGCCCGCGACCACGAGTGGGCCGAGACGGCGGACGACGTGCTGCGCCGCCGCACCACCCTGACGATCCGCGGCCTGGCCACGGACGAGGTGCGCGGCAAGGTGCAGGACCTGCTCGACAAGAGGTAGGCCCCGCGGGTGGAAGGGCGCGGCTTCCGACGGCGGAGGCCGCCCCTTCCGGGTACGCGGGGCGCAACTGCGTACGGTGTCGGTGGGGCCGGCCCGCCGCGGGTTCCGCACCGGGCCGGCCCCACCGCCCCGTCCCCGCCCCCACCGCCGGAGTCGCCTCATGCCGCAGCACCTGTCGCCCGTCACGCGCGTCCCCCGCACCGGACTGCCCCCGTACGCCGTCGTCGTCGGCGACCCGGCGCGCGCGGCGGACGTCGCCATGCTGCTCGACGGTGCCGCGGAGGTCTCGTACCACCGCGAGTACCGGGTGTTCAGGGGGAGTTGGCGGGGCGTGCCGATGACGGTCGCCTCGCACGGGGTCGGCGCGCCGGGTGCCGTCCTGCTCTTCCGGGAACTGGCGGACGCGGGGGTCCGCACGTTCCTGCGGCTCGGCACGGCGGGCGCGATGAGGCCGGGGATCGGCGACGGCGAGCTGGTGATCGCGGAGGCGGCCGTGCGCGACGACGGTGTCACGCAGCAGCTGCTGCCGCCCGAGTACCCGGCGGTGTCCGCGCCCGAGGCGGTCTTCGCCCTGCTGCGCGCCGCCCGTGCGGCGGGCGTGCCGCACCACCGGGGGTTCGTGTGGACCCGGGCGGCCTTCCAGCCCGGGCTGATCCCGCTGAACGCCTACGACGGGGCGGGCCTGGCGGCGATCGAGATGGAGCTGTCCGCGCTGCTGGTGACCGCCTCGCTGCGCGGACTCGTCGCGGGCGGGGTACTCGTCGTGGACGGTGTCAACGCCGACGAACTCGTCGACGAGAGGGCGTCCTTCTCCACGGGTGGCTACGACCCGCACCGTGAGGTCGTCGCACGGGGCGTGGAGCGCGGCGCGGTCGTCGCGCTGGAGGCGTTGCGGCTGCTGGCGGAGGAGTGTCCGGCCGAGCGCGCGCACCACCCGGGGAGCGCGCCACCCGGGCGGGCGTCAGGAGGGAACGCAACATGAGTGAGCGCGTCGACCTGCTGGTGCACGGCGGCGACGTCCTGACGGTCGACGACGCCGGAACCCTCGTACGGGAAGGCGCCGTCGCGGTCCGCGACGGGACGATCGTCGAGGTGGGCGGGGCCGGGGAGCTGCGGGCGCGGTACGCGGCGGACACGGCCGTCGACGCCGGGGGGTGCCTGGTCCTGCCGGGGCTGGTCAACGCGCACACCCATCTGGCGATGACGCTGCTGCGCGGCCGCGCCGACGACGTCACACTGCAGGGCTTCCTGGAACGCGTGCTGCGCTGGGAGGCCGAACTGCTGTCGCCCGGGACCGTGGGCGCGGCGGTGCGGGTCGCGGTCGCCGAGAGCGTACGGGCCGGGGTGACATCGGCGCTCGACATGTACTGGTTCCACGAGGCCGCCGAGCGGGTCGCACGGGAGGCGGGCTGGCGGCTGCTGACCGGGCCCACCTTCATGGACGTCCCGGACTCCCCCGACGGCAGGGCCTACGGGGAGCGCATGGCGTGGGCGCGCCGGGATCTGGCGGGGCGGACCGGGGCCCGGGAGGGGATCCGGCCGGTGCTCTTCGCGCACTCGGCCTACACCCTCGCCCCGGAGCAGCTCACCGAAATCGCCGCGCTGGCAAGGGAGTTCGGGGCGCTGCTGCACCTCCACGCCGCCGAGAACGCGACCGAGGTCGCCACCGTCGAGGTGCGGTACGGCAAGCGTCCGGTGGAACTGCTCGACTCGCTCGGCCTGCTGGGCCCCGATGTGCTGCTGGCTCACGCCGTGGACCTCACCGGACGGGAGATCGCGGCGCTGGCCCGCACGGGCACGTCGGTGGCCCACTGTCCGGTGTCCAACCTCAAGCTGGGCTGCGGGATCGCGCCGGTGCCGCGGCTGCTGGGCGCGGGGGTGACCGTCGCCCTCGGCACGGACGGGGCGGTCAGCTCCAACACCCTGGACGTGCTGGGCGCGGTCCGGCAGGCGGCGCTGGTGCACAAGGCGGACGGCGATCCCACGGCGGTCGGCGCCGAGCAGGCGGCGCGGATGGCGACGGCGGAGGGGGCCCGCGCGCTCGGGCTCGGCGACCGGCTGGGCTCGCTGGAGGCGGGCAAGCGGGCCGACCTGATCGTGCTGGAGCTGGGCCGGCCGCATCTGCGTCCCCGGCACGATGTGTGGTCCACGCTCGCGTACGCGGCGCAGTCCGCGGACGTGCGGGACACGGTGGTGGACGGGCGGGTCCTGATGCGGAACCGCGTGCTGACGACGCTCGACGAGGAGGCGGCGCTGGCGGATCTGGAGGCGTTGGCCCCCTCCCCCGTCCAGCCTGGCGGACGTCCATGATGCGCTTCGTGGCCGACGCCTGACGGACCGGCGAGCGGCGACCGTGGTCGACGCGGGCGGCCCGGGGCGACGATCATGGGTGTTCAACGGCCCTGCACGGGGCAGTCATCCGTTCACTCCCCCGTGCAAGGGGGCTGCGGGCGCCCCCGCCGCACGCCGTAAAGTTGGGACGTAGGCGAGGGCACGTCGGAAGGAGGCACTGGGTGATCGAGCTCGAGGGGGTTCCCGAGCTGATCGACCCGGTCATGGTGGCCGCGTTCGAGGGCTGGAACGATGCCGGCGACGCCGCCTCCACCGCGGTCGCGCATCTGGACAGGGAGTGGAAGGGCGAGGTGTTCGCGGCGCTGGACGCCGAGGACTACTACGACTTCCAGGTGAACCGCCCCACCGTGTTCATGGAGGCCGGGGTCCGCAAGATCACCTGGCCGACGACTAGGCTCTCGGTGGTCCGCGTGGGCGGCGAGAAACCCCGTGATCTGGTACTGATCCGCGGTATCGAACCGTCGATGCGCTGGCGCTCGTTCTGCAACGAGCTGCTGGGCTTCGCGCACGAGCTGGGCGTGGAACTGGTGGTGATCCTGGGCGCCCTGCTCGGCGACACCCCGCACACGCGTCCGGTTCCCATCAGCGGGACCACGTCCGATCCGGACCTGGCCCGCCGGATGGACCTGGAGGAGACCAAGTACGAGGGCCCCACGGGCATCGTGGGCGTCCTGCAGGAGGCGTGCACGCACGCGGGAGTCCCGGCCGTCTCGCTGTGGGCGGCGGTCCCGCACTATGTGTCGCAGCCGCCGAACCCGAAGGCCACGCTGGCCCTTCTGAACCGGCTGGAGGACCTCCTGGACCTGCGCATCCCGCTGGGCGAGCTGCCGGAGGACGCGCGTGCCTGGCAGGTCGGGGTGGACCAGCTCGCGGCCGAGGACAGCGAGGTCGCCGAGTACGTCCAGACGCTGGAGGAGGCCCGCGACACCGCCGAGCTGCCGGAGGCGTCGGGCGAGGCGATCGCCCGGGAGTTCGAGCGGTATCTGCGGCGGCGGGACGTCAGCCCGCCGGGCGGGCACGCCACGGCGGAGGGCGGCGAGAGCGGCTCGTACCGGCGGGACAACCCGAGCGGGCGTACGCGGCCGCCGAAGCCGCCCCGGCCGGGCGGCGAGGACGAGGACTCGCCGGAGGACTGAGGGGGCGGTGCGCACCGGCGCACCGCCCTCGTCATGCCGCCCTTCCCTGCGCACCGGGGGCGATCACGGTGTTCTCCGTGTCCGGTGCGGGGCGTCGTCGTGAACCGCGAACGGCGCCGTGCCGGGTGCGGGCCGAACCCGCGGCGCCGGCGGTGGCGGGGCCGG
>NZ_JBHUDX010000018.1:0-1378 GCF_042678285.1 Streptomyces caeni | reverse complement strand
CCGCTCGCCGTGCTTCAGAGGGCCACGCCGAGCAGGGCGTCCACGGCACGGGACACGACGCCGGGCGCGGCCGTGTCCGTACCACCGCTCTCCTCCTGGAGTATCGCCCAGCGGTCGACCGCGGCGAGCGCCGTGGGCGCGTCCAGGTCGTTCGCGAGGGCGTCGCGGATCTCCTCGACGACGGCGTCCGCGGGCGGGCCGTCGGGCCTGGAGACGGCGGAGCGCCAGCGGTCGAGCCGCGCCACCGCATCCCGCAGCACCCGGTCGGTCCACTCCCAGTCGGACCGGTAGTGGTGGGCGAGCAGCGCGAGCCGGATGGCGGCCGGGTCGACGCCGTCGCGCCGGAGCCGGGAGACGAAGACGAGGTTGCCCTTGGACTTGGACATCTTCTCGCCGTCCAGAGCGACCATGCCGGCGTGCACGTACGCCTTGGCCATCGGGTACTCGCCGGTCAGCACCTGGGCGTGCGAGGCGCCCATCTCGTGGTGCGGGAAGGCGAGGTCGGAGCCGCCGCCCTGGACGTCGAAGCCCATGCCCAGGTGGTCGAGCGCGATGGCCACGCACTCGATGTGCCAGCCGGGCCTGCCCCGGCCGAGCGAACCGCCGTCCCAGCTGGGCTCGCCCGCGCGGGCGGCCATCCAGAGCATCGGGTCGAGCGGGTTCTTCTTGCCCGGGCGGTCCGGGTCGCCGCCGCGCTCGGCGGACAGCAGCCGCATGGTGGCGGCGTCCAGGTGGGACACCGAGCCGAAGTGCGGATCGCACTCCACGGAGAAGTAGATGTCGCCGTCGAGTTCGTACGCGGCGCCCGCGTCCCGCAGCCGTTCGATCAGCGGGACGATGCCGGGTATCGCCTCCACGGCGCCGATGTAGTGCTTCGGGGGCAGCATCCGCAGGGCGGTCATGTCCTCGCGGAACAGAGCGGTCTCCCGCTCGGCGAGGGCCACCCAGTCGACGTCGTCGCGCTGCGCGCGCTCCAGGAGGGGGTCGTCTACGTCGGTGACGTTCTGGACGTAGTGCACCTGCCGCTTCGTGTCGAGCCACACGCGCTGGACGAGGTCGAACGCGTTGTAGGTCGCCGCGTGACCCATGTGGGTCGCGTCGTACGGTGTGATGCCGCAGACGTAGATGCGGGCGATGGGACCGGGGCGGAGGGTGACGGGGCCACCGGTCGCGGTGTCGTGGATCCTCAGGTCGCGACCCTGACCGGGCAGGGCGGGGACCTCGGAAGCGGGCCAGGCATGCATGTCATGAGCGTAACCGGCGGAAGGTTCCGGCTACGAACCGGACCGGACCGGATGGCCGGGACGTTGCCGCGCGCGGAACCGGGACGGTGCCGCGCGCGGAACCGGGACGGTGCCGCGCGCGGAACCGGAACCCG
>NZ_JBHUDX010000017.1:56592-67153 GCF_042678285.1 Streptomyces caeni | reverse complement strand
GCCGCCGTACCCGAGCTGTAGCCGGTCCCTGTGCCCAGCTCGGGTACGGCGGCTCCCCTCCTGGCCCCGTAGAGCACCTGCTCCAGGGCGGACACCAGGCGACGCACGTCCACCTCGGGGCGCACCACGAGCCGCAGGAAGCGGCTGGATGAACCGATCTTGTTGCCGCACTCGCGGACCAGGATCCGGTGCTCGGTCAGCAGCCGGTCGCGGACCACGGTGCCCTCGGCGCCCACGGGCAGGCGCACGAACAGGAAGTTGCCCTGCGACGGGTAGACCGTCAGACCGGGGAGCTGGGCGAGTCGGCGGGCCATGTCCAGGCGGTCGCGGCGGACCTGGTGCAGGCTCTCCATGTACTCGGCACCGTGCTCCTTCAGCATGAACACCACGTGCTCGGCGAAGGAGTTGAGGTTCCACTTCGGCAGCATGGAGCGGACCTTGCCCGCGAGCGCGGGGTTGGCGACCAGATAGCCGAAGCGGATGCCGTGCAGACCGAAGTTCTTGCCGAGGCTGCGCAGCACGATGACGTTGGGCCGCATCACCGCGTCCTGGACGACGCTCGGCTCGTTCTCCGCGTCGGCGAACTCCAGGAACGACTCGTCGATCACGATGAGGTCCAGGTCCGCCATCGCGTCCATGAACTGCACGAGCGCCTGGCGGTGCACGAACCCGCCGTCGGGGTTGTTCGGGTTGCAGACCACGGCCACGCGGGTGCCCCGCTTGCGGATGAACTCGGCGTACCGGCCCAGGTCCAGCGTGAAGCCGCCGGACTCCTGCAGCGGGAACATGTCGACGCGCTTGCCGGTCTCCATCGGCTGGTCGGTCCAGCGGCCGAAGGTGGGGACGGGGACGGCGAGGGACTCGTGGACCAGCAGATGGTCGATCCAGGTGATCAGTTCGGTGGAGCCGTTGCCCATCGCGACGCACTGCGGCGGGAGCTGGAGCAGATCGCACAGCTCGGCCGTGATCGTGTCGGCGCTGCTCGGGTAGTAGGTGACGATCTCGCGCAGCCGGCCCGCCATCTCGTCGAACATGGCGGGGGTGGGGAAGTAGGGGTTGCACGGAATACAGAAGTCCACGGGGCCCGTCCCGTCGCCGCCCTCCCGCGTCAGCGCCGCCATCGACGGGCTGTGCGCCCCGTTGCCGCGGAACAGCGAGGTGACGTTGTCGGCCATGGAACCTCCGTATGGGGCGGACCCGGTGGGCGGGCGGGTCCGTCGTCTGTGGGTGGCCCGCGCGGGGGAGCACGGGCCACCCGGTCATACGGATACGGCGGGGACGCCGTTCAACGGGTCGGAAAACGGCGTGACTTCGGGGACCGGAGCCACCGCGGACGCGTCAGACGCCGAACGAGTGGATCGTCGTCGTGCGGTAGGTCTGCCCCGGCCGCAGCACGGTGGACGGGAACGACGGCTCGTTGGGCGAGTCCGGGAAGTGCTGCGTCTCCAGGCACAGGCCGTCGCCCTGCCGGTAGGTGTGCCCGGAGGTGCCCACCAGCGTGCCGTCGAGGAAGTTGCCGGAGTAGAACTGCAGGCCCGGCTGGTCGGTGGCGATCCTCAGGGTGCGTCCCGAGTGCGGGTCCCGCAGGGTCGCGATGTGCTCCGGCCGCGCCGTGACGCCCTTGTCGAGGACCCAGTTGTGGTCGTAGCCCCTGGCGGTGACCTGCTGGGGATGGCCGGCGCGGATGTCCCGGCCGATCGGCTTGGCCCTGCGGAAGTCGAAGGGGGTGCCCGCGGCCCGGGCCAGTTCGCCGGTGGGGATCAGGCCCGCGTCGGTGGGCGTGTAGCGGCTCGCGGCGATGGTGAGCTCGTGGTCGTGGATGCCGCCGCTGCCTTCGCCCGCGAGGTTCCAGTACGTGTGGTTGGTGAGGTTGACGACGGTCGGCTTGTCGGTGGTGGCCTCGTAGTCGATGCGCCAGTCGCCGTGCCGGTCGAGGGTGAAGGTCACCTTCGTCCTGAGCGTGCCGGGGTAGCCCATCTCGCCGTCGACACTGGTGTAGTGCAGGACGAGACCGACGTCGGAGCCCTTGGTGAACGGCTCGACGTCCCAGACCCGCTTGTCGAAGCCCTTGGCTCCGCCGTGCAGGCTGTTGACGCCGTCGTTGACGGACAGCTGGTGGGTCGTGCCGTCCAGGGTGAACCGGCCCTCGGCTATGCGGTTGCCGTAGCGGCCGATGGTGGCGCCGAAGTACGGGCTCTTCGCCACGTAGTCGTCGATGGCGGCGAAGCCCAGTGAGACATTGGCGTACCGGCCGTGCCGGTCCGGGATCTCCAGCGACTGGACGGTGCCGCCGTAGCTGAGGACCTTCAGGCGCGTGCCGCCGTTCTCCAGCGACCAGCGGTGCACCTTCGTGCCGTCGGCGAGCGTGCCGAAGAGCTCCTTCACCGGCTTCCCGCCTCCCGGGGCTGCCTGCGCCGTGCCGATGGTGGCGGCGGTGACGCCCGCCGCCGTACCCGCGATGACCGTGCGTCTGCTCAGTTCCATGTGCGGCTCCCCTTTGTCTTGAGGCTCGGTTCGCCTCCGGGGCGCCTGAGCCGGTGCCGAGGGACCGACCGTGCTCAGCCCTTCGGGCCTTCGCGCGCTCGCTCTCTCGACACCGGCGCGCCCCTTCGGCTCACTCGCCCAACGGAGGTTGAAGGGCCCTACCGGAGCGGCGGGGCCCGAGCTGACCTACGAACCGGACTTGCGCTTGTTCCACACGTCGAAGCCGACCGCCACCAGCAGGGCCAGGCCCTTGATGACCTGCTGCCAGTCGGTGCCGACGCTGAGGAGGTTCATGCCGTTGTTCAGCACGCCGAGGACGAGACCGCCGATGATGGCGCCGAGGACGGTGCCCACACCGCCGCTCATGGACGCGCCACCGATGAACGACGAGGCGATCGCCTCGAGTTCGAAGTTCACGCCCGCCTTCGGCGAGGCCGCGTTGAGGCGGGCGGCGACCACCAGACCCGCCAGGGCCGCGAGCACGCCCATGTTCAGGAACACCTGGAAGGTGACCCGCTTGTCCTTGACGCCGGACAGCTTCGCCGCCGGCAGGTTGCCGCCGATCGCGTAGATGTGGCGGCCGAAGACGGCGTTGCGCATGACGTAGCCGTAGCCGACCACCAGGACGCCGAGGACGATGAGCACGATCGGCGCGCCCTTGTAGCTGGCGAGCAGCAGGGTGAGGACGAGGATCGCGGCGACCAGGGCGACGATCTTCAGCGCGAACAGCCGGCCGGGCAGCACGTCCAGGGCGAACTCCTGCTGCCGGCGCCGGTCGCGCACCTCCTGCCACACCACGGTGGCGGTCAGGACGAGGCCGAGGAGCAGGGTGAGGTTGTGGTAGTTGGTGGTGGGGCCGACCTCGGGCAGGAAGCCGTTGCCGATCTTCTGCAGGGCGTCCGGGAACGGGCCGAGGGTCTGCCCCTTGAGCAGGATCTCCGTCAGCCCGCGGAAGAGCAGCATCCCGGCGAGGGTGACGATGAACGACGGTATGCCGAGATACGCGATCAGGAAGCCCTGCACCGAGCCGGCCACCGCGCCCACCAGCAGGCACAGCAGCACGGCGACCGGCCACGCCACGTGGTGGCTGACCGTCAGCACGGCCGCGGACGCGCCCACGAAAGCCGTCAGCGAACCGACCGACAGGTCGATGTGGCCCGCGATGATGACCAGCATCATGCCGATCGCGAGGATCAGGATGTAGCTGTTCTGCAGCACCAGGTTGGAGACGTTGCGCGGCAGCAGCAGGTCACCGCCGGTCCAGATCTCGAAGAGGACCACGATCAGGCCGAGCGCGATCAGCATGCCGTACTGCCGCATGTTGCGGCGCAGGCCGCTCAGCATCAGGTGGAGCAGGCCCTTGCCCGAGGCCGCTTTGCTGCCGCCCGGCGGCGCGGGGGCCGGGGTCTTGGCGGTCACATCCGTGCTCATCGCGTTACCTCTTTGTCCTTCGTCATCTGGCGCATCAGCACTTCCTGCGTGGCCTCGGCCCGCGGCACCTCACCGGTCAGCCGTCCCGCGGCCATCGTGTAGATGCGGTCGCACATGCCGAGCAGCTCCGGCAGCTCGGAGGAGATGAAGACGACCGCCTTGCCCTGGGCGGCCAGATGGTCGATGACCGTGTAGATCTCGTACTTGGCGCCCACGTCGATACCGCGCGTGGGCTCGTCCAGGATCAGCACGTCCGGACCCGCGAAGATCCACTTGCTGAGGACGACCTTCTGCTGGTTACCGCCGGACAGCTTGCCCACCGACTCGAAGACGGTCGGCGCCTTGATGTTCATGGAGGTGCGGAAACCCTCGGCGACCTGCCGCTCCTCGTGCTCGTCGACGATCCCCCGGCCGGCGACCTTGCGTAGCGCGGCCAGCGAGATGTTCCGGTTGATGGTGTCGATGAGGTTGAGGCCGTAGTGCTTGCGGTCCTCGGTGACGTACGCGATGCCGTGCGCGACCGCCTCGGCGACGGTCCTGGTACGGATCTGTGTGCCGTCCTTGAGGACGGTGCCGCCCGCGTACCGGCCGTAGGCGCGTCCGAAGACGTTCATCGCCAGTTCGGTGCGCCCGGCGCCCATCAGGCCCGCGATGCCGACGATCTCCCCGCGCCGTACCTGGAGCGACACGTCGTCGACCACCTTGCGCTGCTGGTCGATCGGGTGCAGCACGGTCCAGTTGCGGATCTCCAGCGCCGGGGCCGCACCCTCCTGGGGGTGGTGCGGGGTGCGCTCGGGGAAGCGGTGGTCCAGGTCGCGGCCCACCATGCCGGCGATGATCCGCTCCTCGGTGGTCTCGGGCGCCTTCACGTCGAGGGTCTCGATGGTGCGGCCGTCGCGCAGGATGGTCACCGAGTCGGCGACCCGGCGGATCTCGTTCAGCTTGTGCGAGATGACGATCGAGGTGATGCCCTGTTTCTTCAACTCCAGTATCAGATCCAGGAGTTTGCCGCTGTCCTCGTCGTTCAGGGCGGCCGTCGGCTCGTCGAGGATGAGCAGCTTCACCGACTTCGACAGCGCCTTCGCTATCTCCACGAGCTGTTGCTTGCCCACGCCGATGTCGGCGACCCGGGTCTCGGGGTGCTCGTCGAGGCCGACGCGGCGCAGCAGTTCGGTGGCGTGCCTGAGGGTCTCGTTCCAGTTGATGAAGCCGCGTGTGGCGTGCTCGTTGCCGAGGAAGATGTTCTCCGCGACGGACAGGTACGGCACCAGCGCCAGTTCCTGGTGGATGATGACGATGCCGTGCTGCTCGCTCGCGCGGATGTCCTTGAAGCGGCAGATCTCCCCCTCGAAGAGGATCTCGCCCTCGTAGGTGCCGTGCGGATGGACGCCGGAGAGCACCTTCATCAGGGTGGACTTCCCGGCGCCGTTCTCCCCGCAGATGGCGTGGACCTCGCCCTGAGGGACCGTCAATGTGACGTCCGACAGCGCTTTGACACCGGGAAAGGTCTTGACGATCGAGCGCATTTCCAGGACGGGTCCCGCCATGGTCGTGCCTTCCAGTGGTTGGGGTCGGTGGACGCGGCGGTTACTTCTTCAGCTCGGCGTCGGTGTAGTAGCCGCCCTTGACCAGGACGTCCTCGTAGTTGGTCTTGTCGACGCTCACCGGCTGCAGCAGGTAGGAGGGCACGACCTTCGCGCCGTTGTCGTAGGTCTTGGTGTCGTTGACCTGCGGCTTCTTCTTGTTGAGGACGTCGTCGACCATGCTCGCCGCGACCTCGGCGAGCTTGCGGGTGTCCTTGTAGACGGTCTGCGTCTGCTCACCGGCGATGATCGACTTCACCGAGGCCAGCTCCGCGTCCTGGCCCGTGACGACCGGCAGCGGCTTGCTCTTGGAGCCGTAACCGTCCGACTTCAGCGAGGACAGGATGCCGATGGAGATGCCGTCGTACGGCGACAGGACCGCGTCGACCCGCCCCGTCTTGTACGAGGAGGTGAGGATGTCGTCCATGCGCTTCTGCGCGGTGGCGCCGTCCCAGCGCAGGGTGGTGACCTTGTTGAGCGCGGTCTGGCCGGAGCGGACGACCAGCTTCTTGCTGTCGATGTACGGCTTCAGGACGCTCATCGCGCCGTTGAAGAAGTACTTGGTGTTGTTGTCGTCGTTCGAGCCCGCGAACAGCTCGATGTTGAAGGGGCCCTTGCCGTTCTTCAGGCCGAGCTTGTCGACGATGTAGGTGGCCTGCAGCTCGCCCACCTTGGTGTTGTCGAAGGAGGCGTAGTAGTCGACGTTCTTGGTGCCGAGGATCAGCCGGTCGTAGGCGATGACCGGGATGTTCTGGTCGGCGGCCTCCTGGAGCACGTTGTTCAGGGACTTGTTGTCGATGGCCGCGACGATGAGTCCCTTGACGCCCTGGGTGATCAGGTTCTCGATCTGCGAGACCTGGGTGTCCGGGTTGTCCTCGCCGTAGACCAGCTTGGTCTTGTAACCCTTGGCCTGGAGGTTCTTGACGACGTTGTTGCCGTCGGAGATCCAGCGCTCCGAGGACTTGGTCGGCATCGCGATGCCGATGGTGCCGCCCTTGGTGCTGCCTTTGTCCTCCTTGCTGCCGCCCGAACTGTTCTGGCCGCAGGCGGTCAGGGTGAGGGCGAGGGAGGCGGCTGTGGCTATCGCGGCGAGAGCGGCTCTGCGAGTGCGCATGGTGATCAGTCCTTGTTCCTTGTCGTCGTGGAGAGGCGTCGTGGAGAGGGGCGGGGCGCTTCCGGCGGTCGTCAGTCGCCGGTGGGGAAGCGGTTGAGCGGGCCGGGCAGCCGGGAGCCGAGTGGCGCCATGTCGCCGTCCGCACCGTGCCGGGCGAGCAGATCGAGGGCGAGCCGGCCGCGACGCACCCGCTCCCGGGCCGTGTCCAGGGTCAGGTCCCGCAGATGTGCGCCGTAGGGGTAGATCCCCGGTGCCTTGGACAGGCCGAACTTCAGATAGAGCGGTGCGCCGCGCCGGATCAGCTCGGCGACCTCGTACATCCGCACGTACCCGCCGAGGTCGTCGGGGGCCTCGATGTACATGTCCATGGGGGCGGCGGAGACCCGTCGTATCTCCGTGAGGTGACCGAGGGTCAGGTCGCTGGGCACGTTGATCGAGTCGGCGCCCAGGCGCTCGTGGACGGAGTACGACGCGGGGTTGACCGGGCCGACGAGCGCGGACACCTTGAGGGTGGTGTCCGCCGGGATGATGCCCTTCTCCCGGGCCCGGTGCAGGGTCCACAGCACGCCCTCGTCGGCGACGAGCAGGCACTTCACGCCCAGCTCCGTGGCCCGTACGGCGTCCTCGACGCAGCCGGCGACGGCGTCGTGACCGCGGGCCCGCAGCCCGGCTCCGTGCGAGTCGGAGCGCACGGAGCCGCCGATGTCCCAGGTGCCGCGCGGCCCGGTGAACAGGCACAGTTCGATGTCGCGCTCGCCGGTCGCCTCGACCATCTCGGTTATCTCGGAGTCGGTCAGCATCCACACGCCGCTGCCCTGGCTGATCCGGTGGATCGGCACGTCGAGCCGTGCGGACTCCTTGAGGACCACGGCCAGCGCCTCGGGTCCCTCGCACGAGGGGACCTCGGTGCGCCAGCGGCCGCCCCCGGGGAAGGTGTGGGGCGAGGCGTCGGCGGGGGAGGGGGCGGGCGCGCCCAGGCCGAGCGCGGCGAGCGCCTGCTCACCGGGCCTGCGGGCTGCCGTAGCGGAGTCGGTCACAAGGTGTCCTTCATGTTCGGTATTTCGGACAAGGTTCGCGGCTGAGGATGTGGAAGGGCCGGGATGTACGCCGGTGCGGAACCCGTCAGGTCGCTTCGCACCGGCGTACGGCTCGCAGGTGTCAGGGCCGCAGCAGGATCTTCCCGACCTTCGGATCGCCCGCCCCCACCAGCTCGATGGCCTGCGGGAACTCGGCGAGCGGCAGCTCGTGCGTGACCAGCGGCAGGGGATCGAGCAGTCCCGCACCGAAGACCCGCACCGCGTGCGCCCAGGCTTCCGGCGGTGCCCCGAACACGGTGTGCACCTCCAGTTGCCGCACCACGAGGGCGGTCGGGTCGAGGCCCTCCGCGCCCGGCGCCGGGATGCCCGTCAGGACGAGGCGTCCCCCGCGCCGGAGCAGCGAGGCGGCGGTGCGCGCGGCGGACGCGGACCCGGCGGTCTCGATGACGACGTCGACGTCGTCGGGAAGCTCCTCGTCCCGTGTGCGGAAGCCGGTGGCGCCGAACCGCCGGGACAGCGCCTCGCGGTCGCGGCGCGTCCCCACGACCAGCAGGTCGAGGGGGGAGACCGCCTTCAGGAACTGCACGGCGAACATGCCGAGCGTGCCGGTGCCGACGACCGCGACCCGCTCGCCGGGCCGCGCGTCCGCCTTCAGCCCGGCGGCCGCGACGCAGGCGGGGGGCGCCGGTCGCCGCAGGCGGCGGGCTCCAGGAGGGCCGCCGCCGTCAGGTCCGCGCCGTCCGGCAGCACGTGCAGCAGACGGGCCGGCAGGGTGAGGGTGGGGGCCATCGCGCCCGGCCGGGTGAAACCGGTCTCCTCGTAGCCCGCCGTGCACAGGGTCGTCTCGCCCGCGTGACAGCGGTCGCAGACCTGGCAGTTGCGGAAGCCCTCCCCGACGACCTTGCGGCCGGTGAGCGCCTCGGGCACCCCCGCGCCGACCGCCTCCACCGTGCCGGACCACTCGTGGCCGGGGACGAGCGGGTAGCGCACATATCCCTCGGGCCGGTTGCCCTGGTAGACCTCGCGGTCGCTGCCGCAGATGCCGACGGCGTGGACGCGGACGAGCGCCTCGCCGGGGCCGGGCGCGACCGGCTCGTGCGGCACCAGGCGGTGGGTGCCCGGCGCCTCGACGACGACCGCGGTGCTCACTTCGCCCCCTTCGGCCTGCGCTGCTCCCAGCCCTCGGCCCACAGGTCGAACCGGGCCTGCTGCTGCGGGAACTCGGCCGCCGCGTCCGTGTCCAGCTCCACACCGAGCCCCGGGGCGTCGGAGAGGTGGAAGTAGCCGTCGACGACCTCCGGCGCCCCCTTGACCACCTTCTTGATCTCCGCGTCGGCGAAGTCGTTGAAGTGCTCCAGGACCTTGAAGTTGGGGGAGGTGAAGCCGACCTGGAGGGAGGCGGCGGTGAGGACGGACCCGCCCACGTTGTGCGGGGCGACGAGCATGTAGTGCGTCTCGGCGGTCGCGGCCAGCTTCCGGGTCTCCCAGATGCCGCCGATATGGCCGACGTCGGGCTGCAGGATGTCCACGGCCTGGTCCTCGAAGAGTTCGCGGAACTCGATGCGGTCGTGGATCCGTTCGCCCGTGGCGAGAGGGATGTCGGTCTTCGCGGCGACCTTCTGCAGCGCCTTGAGGTTCTCCGGCGGGACCGGCTCCTCCAGCCATGCCGGTGCGAACGGAGCGAGCTCGCGGGCGAGCCGGACGGCGGTGGCGGGGGAGAAGCGGCCGTGCATCTCCAGCATCAGCTCGGTCTTCGGGCCGATGGCGTCGCGGACGGCCTCGATGAGGGAGACGGCGTAGCGGGTCTGCTCGTGGTCCAGCTCGAAGTGCCCGGTGCCGAAGGGATCGATCTTCAGGGCCCGGTAGCCGCGGGCGATGACCTGCCGGGCGGCCCGGTGGTACGCCTCCGGGGTGCGCTCGGTGGTGTACCAGCCGTTGGCGTACGCCTTCACCCTGTCGGTGACCTTGCCGCCGAGGAGCTGCCAGACGGGGACGCCGAGGGCCTTGCCCTTGATGTCCCAGCAGGCCATCTCCACGACCGCGATGCCGGACATGACGATTTCGCCCGCGCGGCCGTAGTCGCCGTACTTCATCCGGCGTACGAGGTCTTCCACCGCGAACGGGTCGGAGCCGAGAATGTGGTTGGCCTCCGCCTCGTGCAGGTAGCCGATCAGCGCGTCGGTGTGGCCCAGCATCCGGGTCTCGCCGACACCGGTGACGCCCTCGTCGGTGTGCACCTGGACGTAGGTCAGGTTGCGCCACGGCGTCCCGACCACATGTGTGCTGATTCCGGTGATACGCACGGCAGTTGCCCCTTGATGCTTCGTCGTGGTGCTGCGTCGGCCCAGATGGATTGTTCGATATTTCGTCACACGTTCGAAATGCTGGCGTGACAGTAAGGAGGGGTCGGTGGGGGTGTCAATGGGGCGCGCGCATAACGGTTTCGGCGAGGACGCCGGTGCCGGTTTCCCGGGCCGTGATCAACTCGCCGCAGATGTTCACCCGCGGTTCACCACACAACTTTCACAGCGGCCACTAGGAACGTCACCGGCAAGGAACTTACTCTTCCCGCGTCATGGACTACTGCCACCCGTGCCGACGGCACCTCAACGGCGCCCTCGCGTGCCCGGGGTGCGGCTCATCGGTCGAAGAACTGCGCGCGTACGCGGACCACGCCGACTCGCACATCGCCGGTGACGGCTACGACGGGGCCGACGCCCACGGCGGCTTCGACGCCCCGGGTGGCCCGGAAGGTTTCGAGGGAACCGGGGCTTCCGACGCGGACGAGCCCGCGCGGCCCGGGCGTGCACAGAACCGGCGGCGGGCCAAGGAGCGCGGGGCGCCCGCCCAGCGTGACCCGGCCGCCGGGGGGCGGGCCGCGCGTCGCGACCGCAAGGCGGCGGCGCACCGGC
>NZ_JBHUDX010000017.1:0-56490 GCF_042678285.1 Streptomyces caeni | reverse complement strand
GGCCGGCGGGCTGAGCCTGGCCGAACTCGGCGTCGAGGCACCGGGATCCACCCCGAGGACGGCGACCGCCGGGAACGAGTCGGCGGACGGTTCCGCCACCGCCGGGGACACCACCGGTCCGTCCGGTGGCGACGGGGGTGCGGGGACCGCCGGGTCTGCTCGCCCGGCGTCGGCCACGGCGTCCGCGTCGCCGTCGGTGTCCGAGTCCCCCAAGGCCACCGAACCCGACGGCTCGGAGAGCCCGCAGACGCCGTCGCCCACCGCCACCGGGCTGCCGGGCTCCTCGGCCCCGGCGCCGACGGCGACGTCGACCGGGACGGCGGGCACGCCCTCGGCGGACCCGGGGCCCACCACCCCGCCCCCCGCTCCGTCCCCCACGAACACCTGCAACCGGTTCCTGTGGTGGTGCACCTAGGGGGCGTTTCGGAAGTCCCGCACAGCACCCACGGCGCCCGGCACGCTCCCCCAGGCTCTTCGAGCAGGGGGCACCCCACTCGCCGCACCGGCCGAAACCCCGAGTACGTCCAGTACGAGGGCTTTCGTCCGGTACGCCGAGAGCATGCACCGGACACCGCGGGCACCGCACAGGACTTCCGGAACACCCCCCAGAAGGCTCACCCCCCGAGTGCGGCCGCGCGGGGCCGGGTCACGCCTCCAGCATGCGGACCAGCAGGTCCCGCAGGGACAGGCGTTCCTCGCGGGAGAGGGCGGCCAGCGGCTCGCGGGCGAAGTCCAGGGAGTCCCGCAGGCCGCGGGCCACCCGGCGGCCATCCTCCGTCGCCGCCGCCAGCTTCACCCGGCGGTCCGCCGGGTCCGGGCGGCGTTCCACCAGGCCCCGCGTCTCCAGCCGGTCCACGATGCCGGTGACATTGGACGGCTCGCACTTCAGCTTCTGCGCCAGCCGCCGCATCGGCAGCGGCTCCAGCGACAGCAGGCTCAGCAGGCGTGCCTGCGCGCCGGTCAGCGCGTGCTCGGCCGCCGCCTCCTCGTACTCCTCGTGGTAGCGGGCCACGACCGTGCCGATGAGCTCCACGACCTCCAGGGTCAGCGGGTCGATGCGGGGTGTCCTCTGCGTGACCATGGCGTCCAGGCTACCGCTCCACTTGACATGCTGAAATATTCAGGCGCATGGTTGTTTCAGGTACTGAAGTATTTGAGCCGCCGCAGCATGTGAGGAAAGGCCGCCATGTCCAACGCCCCCGCGCTTCCCGCCGTCAGCCGCGAATGGCACCTCCTCAGCCGGCCCGTCGGCTGGCCCGAGCCCGGGGACTTCGCCCTCGTCGAGGCGGAGGTCCGGCAGCCGGGTGAGGGCCAGGTGCTCGTGCGGAACGTGTACGTCTCCGTCGATCCGTACATGCGCGGCCGCATGAGCGCCGCCAAGTCCTACGTCGCGCCCTACGAGCTGAACAAGCCGATGCAGGGCGGCGCGGTCGGCGAGGTCGTCGCCTCCAACGCCGAGGGCATCGAGCCCGGCGACCATGTACTGCACTTCTTCGGCTGGCGCGAGTACGCCGTCGTGGACGCCAAGAACGCCGTCAAGGTGGACCCGGAGGCGGCGCCGCTGTCCGCGTACCTGGGCGTGCTGGGCATGACCGGGCTCACCGCCTACGCCGGACTGCTGCGCACCGCCGCCTTCACCGAGGGCGACGCGGTGTTCGTGTCGGGTGCCGCCGGGGCCGTCGGCAGCCAGGTCGGGCAGATCGCCAGGCTGAAGGGCGCCTCGCGGGTCATCGGCTCCGCCGGCTCCGACGAGAAGGTCAAGCTGCTGGTCGAGGAGTACGGCTTCGACGCGGCCTTCAACTACCGCAACGGCCCCGTGGGCAAGCAACTGCGCGCGGCCGCCCCCGACGGGATCGACGTGTACTTCGACAACGTGGGCGGGGAGCATCTGGAGGCCGCCATCGGCTCCCTCAACCGCGGCGGCCGCATCGCCGTGTGCGGCATGATCTCCATCTACAACGACACCGAGCCCGCCCCGGGCCCGAAGAACCTGGCCCGCCTGATCCAGACCCGGGGCCGGATCGAGGGCTTCCTCGTCAACGACCACTACGACCTGCAGCCGCAGTTCGTCGAGGAGGTCGGCGCCTGGGTGCGTTCCGGCGCCCTGAAGTACCGCGAGACCGTCGTGGAAGGCATCGAGAACAACCTGGAGGCGTTCCTCGGCGTCCTGCGCGGCGACAACATCGGGAAGATGGTCGTCAGGCTCTGACCCTCCCGGCGGCGCCGCGGTGACGATCACCCGGCCCCTGACGCTGTGTTCGACGAGGGCCGCATCTCTGGACGTGGGATGCGGCCTTCGGCCCGTACCCGGCACGGCACGGCACGGCATGGCAGCGGTAGGGTTCCCCCATGCGTGATCTCGGGGCGGGATTCGGCCATCTGCTCAGGGGGCAGCGATGGATGGCACGGCACGGCAGGCAGTACCGCTTCGGTCTTCTGCCCGGCCTCGTCACCCTCGTGCTCTACGCCGCCGCCCTCACCGCCCTGGCGCTGTGGGGCGAGGACCTCGTCACCTGGGCCACCCCCTTCGCCGACACCTGGCCGAGCCCCTGGCCCGGCCTCTTCCGCGGTTTCCTGACCGCCGTGCTGTTCGCCCTCGCCCTGCTCCTCGCCGTCCTCACCTTCACCGCCGTCACCCTGGTCGTCGGCCAGCCCTTCTACGAGAACCTCTCGGAGGAGGTCGACCGCGACGTCTCCCCGGACGGCGCCGCGCCGCGGTCGGAGCTGCCCCTGATCCACGAACTGTGGATCTCGGTCCGCGACAGCCTGCGCATCCTGGTCCGGGCCGCGCTGTGGGGCGTCCTGCTCTTCGCGCTCGGCTTCCTCCCGTTCGTCGGCCAGACCGTCGTCCCCGTCGTCGGGTTCTTCGTCACCGGCTTCTTCCTCACCGAGGAGCTCGCCGCCGTAGCCCTCCAGCGCCGGGGTGTGGCACTCCGCGAACGCCTCGCCCTGCTGCGCTCCCGCCGGCTCCTGGTCTGGGGCTTCGGCACGCCCCTCGGCCTCGCCTTCCTCGTGCCCTTCGCGGCAGTCTTCCTGATGCCGGGCGCGGTCGCGGGCGCCACGCTGCTGGCCCGCGACCTGATGGGCGAGGAGAGCGCCGGGAACGGCCCCGAGCGGTCCCCGGCCCCGGAGGAGGCCGCTCCGTGACCCGGCCGCCCGCCGCCGCCCCGGCCGGCCCCGGGATCGGCCTCCCGTCCTCTCTGCCGCACTGACGCTCTGCCGCACTGACGCCGGACGTCGCGTTCGCCGCCGCCACCACGATCGCCGGCACCTGCGCGACGATGCCGAGCCGGTTGCGGACGAACTCCGAAAGGACGGCGAGCCGGCGCCGATGGCGGCTAGGCCCGTACGCCGAAGCGGTACACCGTCCGGGAGCGGTACACCGCGCCCGGCCGCAGCAGCGTGCTCGGGAAGTCCGGCCGGTTCGGGGAGTCCGGGAAGTGCTGCGTCTCCAGGGCGATCCCGGCGCCGGGGGTGGACGGGCCGCCGATGTGGTCCGCGGTGTACAGCTGCAGCCCCGGCTCCGTCGTGGCCACGGTGAGGACCCGCCCGGACGCCGGATCGTGCAGCTCGGCGACCTCGACCGGGGTGCCGGTCACGCCCTTGTCGAGAACGAAGTTGTGGTCGTAGCCGGAGCCGGTGGTCCGGGCCGCCCGGAAGTCGAAGCGGGTGCCGTCCACGTCCCGCGGCGCGCCGGCCGGGATCAGGTCCCCGTCCACGGGGGTGAACCGTGAGGCGGCGATCCGCAGTTCGTGTCGGCCCGTGTTCCCCGAACCGGCCAGGTTCCAGTACGAGTGGTTCGTCAGGTTCACCACGGTCGGCGCGTCCGTGACCGCCTCGTACGCGATCCGCAGCGCGCCGTCCGCGTCGAGGGTGTACGTCGCCGAGACCTCCAGCCGGCCGGGGAAGCCCTCCTCGCCGTGCGGGCTCACCCGCGACAGCCGTATGCCGTGCTCGACCGGTTCGCCGTCCCACGGTCGCTTGTCGAAGCCCCCGGCGCCCCCGTGCAGCGCGTTCGGTCCGTCGTTCGGTTCGAGTGCGTACGTCCGGCCGTCGATCGGGAAGCGTGCGCCGGCGATGCGGTTGGCGTACCGCCCGATCAGCGCGCCGAGGTACGGCCCGGGGTTGCTCAGATAGCCCTCCAGGTCCGGCAGGCCCAGCACCACGTCCGCCGGGCGCCCGTCCCGGTCCGGGACCTCCACGGACTGCACGATCCCGCCGTACGACAGGACGCGCACCCGCACCCCGCCGCGCTCCAGGGTCCAGCGGTGGACCGGTGTGCCGTCGGAAAGTGTGCCGAAACGTTGGGTCATGGGGAAACACTAGGTCACGGGGTCCTTGGCGGTGACGGCGCGGTAGGCGATCTCGGCGAGCCTGGCCTGACCGTTCCGGCTCGGATGGAACCAGTCCCACTGGCTCAACTGCGCGGCCCCGAAGCGGTAGTCGAAGACCGCGTTGCCGTCGAAGCGGCACCGCCGGTCCTTCGCGCACACCTCCTTCAGGACCCGGTTGTATCCCTCCACGCGGGCCTGCACCTTGTCCCGCCGCCTGGTCGCCGCGGCGTCCAGCGCGTCCGCGTCACCCAGCATCGAGGGGCAGATGCCCAGCTTCCACACCTGCTTGCCCAGCGGGCTGCCACGGCCCTCGGACCACAGCCGCTTCAGGTTCGGCACGCTGGAGACGTACACCTGCGTCCTGGGCAGCGAGGCGCGCAGCACGTCCATCGCGTCCTGGAACTGGTCACGGAAGTCGTCGACCGACGTCATCGCCGAGGTGGTGGAGCGGCAGGCGTCGTTCGCGCCGACCATCACCGTCACCAGCTCCGGCTTTTTCGGCACGGCCTGTGCGATCTGCCCGGCCAGATCGGACATCCGGGCCCCCGTCACCGCGTAGTTCCAGCTGCGCTCCGCGGCCCCGGTCGCCCCGAGCAGCCGCACGGCGAGGCTGTCGACCCCGACGTCGCTGCCCGTCGCCCACGACACCTCGGGGCAGTCCGACAGTACGGCGCAGGCGTCGAAGCCGCGCGTGATGGAGTCGCCGACGGCGGCGATCGAGCGGGGGGAGGGGTTCCAGACCGGCGTGGGCCTCGCGGAGGCGGTGCTGCTCCGCGCGGCGGTCCCCTCGCCGCCGGAGGCGTCGCATCCGGCGAGCCCCAGGACGGCAGCGGCGGCGATCGCGACGGCGGCCCGCGAACGGTGGCCTGGCTTCCGCATCCCGTGGTCCCCTCGTTCGTCGTACCCGGTGGTCGGCCCGTGTACGCAGTCGTTCGGGCAGCTTTTCGAACACGCTGGGTCAGCCCCGCGTCCCCTTGGGTGAAACCTCGGAGTTTGCGGGTACCTGGACCGACGGTACGTCACACTCCTTGCCCCCACGCACGGTAGCCTCGCCCCGTGGCCGCCCCGCCACGCCCGTTCCGTAAAGTTACAGATGTCGCGGTCTGCCCGGAGGTTCAGGTGACGACACGTGGAGTCCTGTACGTGCACTCCGCGCCACGCGCACTGTGCCCGCACGTCGAGTGGGCCATCGCGGGTGTGCTGGGGACACGCGTCAACCTCGACTGGATCCGGCAGCCCGCCGCCCCCGGCACCTGGAGATCAGAGTTCTCCTGGCAGGGCGAGGCCGGCACCGCCTCCAAACTCGCCTCCGCCCTGCGCGGCTGGCAGCTGCTGCGTTTCGAGGTCACCGCGGAACCGTGCCCGACCGCCGAGGGCGAGCGCTACAGCTGCACCCCCGACCTCGGCATCTTCCACGCCGTCACCGGCCTGCACGGCGACATCCTGATCCCGGAGGACCGGCTGCGCGCCGCCCTGCTGCGCTCCCAGCGTGACGAGACGGACCTGGAGGCCGAACTCGCCAGGCTGCTCGGCAAGCCGTGGGACGACGAGCTGGAGCCGTTCCGCTACGCGGGCGAGGGAGCACCGGTCCGCTGGCTCCACCAGGTCGTCTAGAGGCGCTCACGCGGCATTCGGCGGGCAACGGCGTGTGGCCCGGACTCCCCAGGGGAGTCCGGGCCACACGCCGTTCGCAAGGACGTCGGACGTCGAACCGTCAGACGGTCCGGAACGCCAGCACCACGTTGTGCCCGCCGAAGCCGAACGAGTCGTTCAGCGCGGCGATGCGGCCCTGGACGGGCAGCTTGCGGGCCTCGCTGAGGACGATGTCGGCGTTGGCCTCGGCCTCGGGGTCGAGGTTCTCGACGTTGATCGTCGGCGGGGCGATGCGGTGGTAGAGCGCGAGGACGGTTGCCACCGACTCCACGCCCCCGGCACCGCCGAGCAGATGACCTGTCATCGACTTGGTCGCGGAGACCGCCATGTGGTCCGCGTCGTCGCCGAAGACCTTGCGCAGCGCCTTCAGCTCGGCCACGTCACCGGCCGGCGTGGAGGTGGCGTGCGCGTTCACATGCACGATCTCGGCCGGGTCCAGGCCGGTGTTGTCGAGCAGGTTCTGCAGGGCGTGCGAGATGCCGCGGCCCTCGGGCTCCGGCTGCACGATGTCGTGGCCGTCGGCGGAGATGCCCTGGCCGACCGCCTCCGCGTAGACGCGGGCACCGCGCCCCGCGGCGTGCTCGGCCGACTCCAGGACCAGGACGCCCGCACCCTCGCCGAGGACGAAGCCGTCGCGGGCCGTGTCATAGGGGCGTGAGGCGCCCTGCGGGTCGTCGTTGTTCTTGGACATCGCCATCATGTTGCCGAACGCGGCGATCGGCAGCGGGTGGATCGCCGCCTCCGTACCGCCGGCGACCACCACGTCGGCGCGGCCGCTGCGGATCATCTCGATGGCGTAGCCGATGGCCTCGGCGCCCGACGCGCAGGCGGAGACCGGGGTGTGCACACCGGCGCGGGCGCCCACGGCCAGGCCCACGTTGGCGGCCGGGCCGTTCGGCATCAGCATCGGCACGGTGTGCGGGGAGACACGGCGGACGCCCTTCTCCTTGAGCACGTCGTACTGGTCGAGGAGGGTTGTCACACCGCCGATGCCGGAGGCGATGACCGCGCCCAGCCGGTCGGGGTCGACGCTGCCGTCCTCGCCCGCCTTGCCGGTGAATCCGGCGTCCGCCCACGCCTCCTTGGCCGCGATCAGCGCGAACTGCGCCGAGCGGTCCAGGCGTCGGGCCTGGGGCCGCGGGATGACCTCCGACGGCTCCACGGCGATCTGTGCGGCGATGCGGACCGCCTGCTCGGCGGCCCAGCCCTGCTCCAGGGCACGGACACCGGACTTGCCGGCGACCAGGCCCTCCCAGGTAGAGGCCGCGTCGCCACCCAGCGGTGTGGTTGCGCCGATACCGGTGACGACCACGGTGCGATTGGTCGGGCTCACGGGAATTCTTTCTCCAACGGATACGAGGATTCGACGGCGCCACCGCCGGGTGGCGGGGCGGCGGCCCGACGACCGGGCCACGGGCCCGGCGCCTGGCTGTCCGCCCAGGTGATCGGTCGATCAGCCCTGGTGCTTGAGGATGTAGTCGGCAGCGTCACCGACCGTCTTGAGGTTCTTGACGTCGTCGTCGGGGATCTTGACGTCGAAGCGCTCCTCGGCGGCGACGACGACCTCGACCATGGACAGCGAGTCGACGTCCAGGTCGTCGGTGAAGGACTTGTCCAGCTGGACGTCCTCCACCGGGATGCCGGCGATCTCGTTCACGATGTCGGCGAGACCGGCGACGATCTCTTCCTGCGTGGCGGCCATGTCAGGCGCTCCTTCGTAGATATCCAGAGGGTGTGGCGCCCACCGCGTCAGCGGCAGGTGCGTGCAGTGCCCGTGCCGGACCGAAGATCCGGCACGGAGTGCCTAGGGGAGAGTAACGACCGTCGCGGCGTACACGAGACCCGCCCCAAAGCCGATGACGAGCGCGGTGTCGCCGCTCTTCGCCTCGCCGGTCGCCAGGAGCCGCTCCATCGCGAGCGGGATCGAGGCGGCCGAGGTGTTGCCGGTGGTGCGGATGTCACGGGCGACCGTGACATGCTCCGGCAGCTTGAGAGTCTTCACCATCGAGTCGATGATCCGCACGTTCGCCTGGTGCGGGATGAAGACGTCCAGGTCGTCCGCGGTGATCCCGGCCGCGTCCAGCGCCTGCTGGGCGACCTTCGCCATCTCGAACACGGCCCAGCGGAACACCGCCTGGCCCTCCTGCGTGAGCGCCGGGAACTTGACGTTGCCCTGGTCGTCGAGCGGGAGCTGGGAGGCGTCGCCGACCCGGTAGGCGTTCCACGGCACGGTCTGCTTGATGGTTTCCGCCTTGTCGCCCTCCGAGCCCCACACGGTCGGGCCGATGTGCGGCTCCTCGGACGGGCCCACGACGACCGCGCCCGCGCCGTCACCGAACAGGAAGGCGGTGGCCCGGTCCTCCAGATCGGTCAGGTCGGACAGCCGCTCCACGCCGATGACCAGGACGTACTCCGCGGACCCTTCGACGATCATGCCCTTGGCGAGCGTGAGGCCGTAGCCGAACCCCGCACAGCCCGCCGAGATGTCGAAGGCCGCGGCCTTGTCGGTGCCGAGCTTGTCGGCGATCTCGGTGGCGACGGCGGGGGTCTGGCTGAAGTGCGAGACGGTGGAGACGACGACCGCGCCGATCCGCTCGGCGGGGATCCCGGCGTCGGCGATCGCCTTGCCGGCCGCCTCCACCGACATGGCGGCGACGGTCTCCTCGTCGTTCGCCCAGTGCCGCGTCTCGATGCCGGAGCGGGAGCGGATCCACTCGTCGGAGGAGTCGATCCTCTCCAGGATCACTTCGTTGGGCACGACCCGGACGGGACGGTAACCACCCACGCCGAGGATGCGCGCGTACGGAGCGCCCTTCCGTGCCTTGATCTTCGACATGCTCTCGGGCTCCTCCATCAGGCGCTGTGCTCGGCGATCAGATCGCGAGCCGCGGCGAGGTCGTCGGGGGTCTTCAGGGCCAGGGCCGTGACGCCCGGCAGCGCGCGCTTGGCGATGCCGGTCAGGGTGCCGCCGGGGCTGACCTCGATCAGCGCGGTCGCGCCCAGCTTCTCGAAGGTCTCCATGCACAGGTCCCAGCGGACCGGGCTGGCGACCTGGCCGACCAGGCGCTGCAGCACCTCTGCGCCGGTGTCGACGGTCCGCCCGTCCTTGTTCGAGACGTACGCGACCTTCGGCTGCGCGGGCGTCAGCGCCTCGGCGGCCTGCGCCAGGGCGTCGACCGCGGGGGCCATGTGGTGCGTGTGGAACGCGCCCGCCACCTTCAGCGGGACGACGCGGCGCACGCCCTCGGGCTTGTCCTCCTGCAGGGCGGCGAGCTGCTCAAGGGTGCCGGCGGCGACGATCTGCCCGGCACCGTTGACGTTGGCCGGGGTCAGGCCGAGCCTCTCCAGGTGCGGAATTGTCGTCGTGGGGTCGCCGCCCAGCAGCGCCGACATGCCCGTGGGCGTGATGGCGGCGGCGTCGGCCATGGCCAGGCCCCGCTTGCGTACGAGGGTCAGCGCGGCCGCGTCGTCCAGGACGCCTGCGAAGACGGCCGCGGTGATCTCGCCGACGCTGTGGCCGGCGACGGCGCCGGGAACGATGTCACCCAGTGCCATGGCGGACAGCAGACCGGCGGCCACCAGCAGCGGCTGGGCGACGGCCGTGTCCCGGATGGCGTCGGCGTCCGCCTGGGTGCCGTAGTGGGCGAGATCGAGCCCGATGGCGTCCGACCAGGCGGCGATGCGGTCGGCGGCGCCGGGGAGTTCGAGCCAGGGGGTCAGGAAACCGGGCGTCTGGGCGCCTTGGCCGGGAGCGACGAGTACGAGCACTCTCACACTCTCTCTTGGGGACGGCCGGGGCCGCCCGTGAGGACAGGGACGAAGAACCGCAGGGGGTTTTGTGGGCCCTCGACAAAGAGTCAGGTCGGGAGATCTCCTTCGACGAGACGGCCCAGGATCAGCGCGATCCGCAGGGTGAACGCGGAGCGTACATCAGAGGGCGACCACCCGGTGACGTCAGTCACACGTCGGAGCCGGTAGCGCACGGTGTTCGGGTGAACGAAGAGCATGCGGGCCGCGCCTTCGAGGCTGGATGCCTGCTCCAGATACACGCTGAGGGTCTCCAGGAGCGCAGAGCCCGCCTCCTCCAGCGGTCTGTAGATCTCCTCCACCAACTGCTCCCGCGCGCTCGGATCACCGGCGATCGCGCGCTCCGGCAGCAGATCGTCCGCCAGGACCGGGCGCGGCGCGTCCTGCCAGGCAGAACACGCCTTGAGGCCCGCCGCGGCGGCCTGGGCGGAGCGGGTCCCGGCGAGCAGATCGGGCACGATCGGCCCGGCGACCACGGGACCCGCGGCGAACGGCCCGATGAGCGACTTGGCGACGGCGAGCGGATTGTCGCTGCCTCCGGCGATCACCACCAGCCGGTCCCCGAGGACACCGGTGAGCACCTGCAGCTTGGCGTGCCGGGCGGCCCGCCGGATGGCCTCGACCGTCAGCTCGCTGTCACCGTCCGGCGCGGTACCCAGCACCACGCACACGTGCTCCGGCGAGTTCCAGCCGAGCGCCGCGGCCCGGCTGACGGCCCCCTCGTCGGCCTCCCCGCTGAGCACGGCGTTGACGACGAGCGACTCCAGCCGCGCGTCCCAGGCGCCGCGCGCCTCGGCGGCCTGGGCGTAGACCTGGGCGGTGGCGAAGGCGATCTCACGGGCGTACACAAGGAGCGCCTCGCGCAGCACGGACTCGTCGCCGGGAGCGGCCACCTCGTCGATGGCGGACTCCATGACCTCGATGGTCGTGCGCACCATCTCCACGGTCTGCCGCAGGGTGATGGCCCGGGTCAGCTCGCGGGGAGCCGTGCCGAACACATCGGTGGAGATGGCCTGCGGGGCGTCCGGATGCCGGAACCACTCGGTGAACGCCGCGATACCCGCCTGGGCCACCAGACCGATCCAGGAGCGGTTCTCCGGGGGCATCGCCCGGTACCACGGCAGCGTCTCGTCCATGCGCGCGATGGCCTGCGCGGCGAGGCTTCCGGACGACTTCTCCAGCCGCTTCAGGGTCGCGGCATGCGGATGGACGGAACGCGCTGCGGTCTCGGTGTTCCTGGCTTCGGGTTCGGGCACGGGGACAAGACTGCCTTATCGGGACGGGACCGTGCGGCGCGGGTCCCGATGGGTGGACGGCACGGAGCTACGGTGGGGACCGTGATGGACGTACGGCGCGCCGGCGGGCGCTACCGCGGAGGGGACCCGGGCGCCGGGGTCGAGTCCCTGCACGCCTTCAGCTTCGGCCCTCACTACGACCCGGACAACCTCCGGTTCGGCGCGTTGATCGCCTGCAACGAGGAGCGGCTCGCACCGGGCGCCGGCTTCGACGAGCATCCGCACAGCCACACGGAGATCGTCACATGGGTGGTGGAGGGCGAGCTGACCCACCGCGACTCCACCGGCCGCACCTCCGTGATCCGCCCCGGCGACGTGCAGCGCCTCAGCGCGGCAGGCGGTGTCCGGCATGCGGAACGCAACGCCGCCGACGTCCCGTTGGCCTTCGTCCAGATGTGGCTGGTCCCCCTGGAACCGGGCGGCGAGCCCGGCTACGAGGTGGTCCACGGCATCGCGGACCCCACACCGTACGCGGTCCCGGAGGCGGGCGCGATGCTGCACGTACGGCGCCTCGGGGCGGGGGAGCGCACCGCGGTACCGGACGCGGCGTACGCGTACGTGCACGTGGTGCGCGGAGACGTGCGCCTGGAGGGGGAGGAACTGGGACCGGGGGACGCGGCGCGGATCACGGACGCGAAGGAGCTGGAGGCGGTGGGGGTGACGGCGGCGGAGCTGCTGATCTGGGAGATGGCGGACACCTCCGGCCTGTCGAGGTAGGACGGCACGGGGCTCAGCCCCGCAGCTCCGCCAGCACCGCGTCCGTGAACACCGGCCATGCCTCGATCGCCCACGGTCCGAACGCCCGGTCCGTCAGCGCGACGCACCCCACCCCCGCGTCGGGGTCGATCCACAGGAACGTGCCCGACTGGCCGAAGTGGCCGAAGGTCCGGGGCGAGGACGAACGCCCCGTCCAGTGCGGCGACTTCGCGTCGCGGATCTCGAAGCCGAGGCCCCAGTCGTTGGGGTTCTGGTGACCGTAGCCGGGCAGCACGCCCTTCGTCCCGGCGTACTGCACCGTCATCGCCTCGGCCACCGTCCGTGGATCGAGCAGGCGCGGCGCCTGCACCTCGGCCGCGAACCGGGCGAGGTCCGAGACCGTCGAGACGCCGTCCTTGGCGGGGGAGCCGTCGAGGCTCGTCGAGGTCATGCCCAGCGGCTCCAGGACGGCCTGGCGGGCGTACTCGCCGAACGGGATGTCCGTGGCCTTCGCCACATGGTCGCCGAGCACCTCGAACCCGGCGTTCGAGTACAGGCGCCGCTCCCCGGGCGCCGATGTCACCCGGTGCTCGTCGAAGGCCAGGCCGGAGGTGTGCGCGAGCAGATGACGGACCGTCGAGCCGGGAGGACCGGCGGGCTCGTCCAGTTCGACCGCTCCCTCCTCGTACGCGACGAGCACGGCGTACGCGGCGAGCGGCTTGGTGACCGAGGCCAGCGCGAAGCGGTGGTCGACCGGACCGCGGGTGCCGGGGACGGTGCCGTCCGCACGGACGGTGGCCGCGGCGGCGGTGGGGACGGGCCAGTTCTCGATCAGCGCCAGACTCTGCAGGGACATGGGTATGAGGCTAAGCGCTTCACAGCTGGAGCCACATGGAGGGGTCCGGCTTGCGGACGAAGCCCAGGGACGCGTACAGCGGCTCGGCCTGGGCGGACGCGTTCAGCTCGGCCTGCAGGGCGCCCTGCTCCCGGAACCAGCCCAGCGGGGTCTTTATGCAGGCGCGCGCGTAGCCGCGGCGGCGGGCGCCGGGATCCGTGGCGACGCTGAAGACGTGCCCCACCCGCCCGTGCGGATTGCCCGTCCGGCCGATCCGGTACTCGATGGTGCCGGCCGCGAGCGCCGCGAGCGCCCCCGGCCGCTGCGGATGGTCGATCGCAAAGGCCACGAAGTCGCCGTCCCGGTCGGCGAGCCGGCGGCGCACCGTCGGCAGGGACTCGTCGTGCCATTCCGTTGAGGAGCCGGCGGGGAACAGGGAATCGAGCATGATCTGCCGCAGCCGCAGCACTTCCTCGGCGTCCTCGTGCGTGGCCCGTCGTACGAGACTCATGGTCCGCACGCTAGTCAGCCCCACCCGGTCGAGTCTCGGCATTTTCGCCTGGTTCCGCTTGCTTGGAGTGTGCTCGAAGGTTCTAGCGTGGTGGTCATGACGGTGATCGAGACCTTGGCCCAGGAAGCCGAGCAAGGAACCGACGTCTGCTCCGCACCGCCCGAGCGGCACCCCCGTCCCGATGGCGAGGACAGCTACACGATCAGCGAGGTCGTCGCCTTCACCGGCCTGACCGCGCACACCCTGCGCTGGTACGAGCGGATCGGGCTGATGCCGCACATCGACCGCTCGCACACCGGTCAGCGACGCTACTGCAACACGGACCTGGACTGGCTCGACCTCGTGGGCAAACTGCGGCTCACCGGAATGCCGGTCGCCGACATGGTGCGCTACGCGGAGATGGTCCGTGAGGGCGACCACACCTACGCCGAGCGCTGCGAACTCCTGGAGACGACCCGCCGGAACGTGCTCGCCCGGATCGCGGAGCTGCAGGACACCCTCTCGGTGCTCAACCGCAAGATCGATTTCTACGCGGACGCCGGGCGCGCCCCGGCGTCGGAGAGGCCGCGATGACGGACAACAGGATCACGACGGTGCGGCTCGGCGCCGACGGGCCCGAGGTGGGGGTCCAGGGCCTCGGCTGCATGGGGATGAGCTGGGCGTACGGCCCCGCGGACGCAGGGGAGTCGAGGGCCGCCCTGGAGCGGGCGCTGGCGCTGGGCGTCACGCTCTACGACACCGCGGACGCGTACGGCGCGGGCGAGAACGAGACGTTCCTGTCGCCGTTCTTCAAGGCGCACCGGGACGAGGTCGTGATCGCCACCAAGTTCGGGATCTCGTCCCCGCCCGAGGAGCCGTACAAGCGGATCATCCGCAACGACCCCCCGTACATCCGCCAGTGCGTCGAGGCCAGCCTCAGGCGCCTGGAGGTCGACGTGATCGACCTCTACTACATGCACCGCCGCGACGTGAACGTGCCGATCGAGGAGACCGTCGCCGCCATGGCGGAGCTGGTGCGCGAGGGCAAGGTGAGGCACCTCGGACTGAGCGAGGTCACGGCCGCTGAACTGCGCGCGGCGCAGGCGGTGCACCCGATCGCCGCCGTGCAGTCCGAGTGGTCGCTGTTCAGCCGGGACATCGAGGCGCATGTGGTGCCGGCCGCCAAGGAACTGGGCGTGGCCCTGGTGCCGTACTCGCCGCTCGGCCGCGGCTTCCTCACCGGCTCCTTCTCGAACGCCGACACCGACCTCACGGACCAGGACTTCCGCCGCACGATGCCCCGCTTCACGGGGGAGAACGCGAGCGCCAACGCGGCGCTCCTGGAGCCGGTCCGGACCGTCGCCGGGGCCCACGGCGTGTCACCGGCGCAGATCGCGCTGGCCTGGGTGCGGCAGCAGGCGGCGGTGCGCGGCCTGCCCGTGGTGCCGATCCCGGGGACGACCAAGCGCTCGCGCGTCGAGGAGAACACGGCGGCGACGCGGATCGTGCTGAGCGAGAGCGAACTGGCCCTGCTGGAGCCGATCGCCTCCAAGGTGGCGGGCGACCGCTACCCGGACATGACGTTCGCGTCGGCGGGACGGGAGTAGCCGCGCGCACCGCCGGGCCGGCGGGCGGCTGGCGGGTGCCTGGGCGGCCGGTGGCGTTATGCCGGATGTGCTCGCCGCGTCCCGCCGGCTGTCGCCTGCCGTGGAATCCCCGCAGCAGCGGGCTGTCTCCGCTTCCTCGTCGGCCGGCCGTGCCCCGTCTCGTGGGACGGGCCGCGGAATTCCTGCGGGGCGCGCGCCGGCGCCTGGCGCGCGCCCCGCTCCCTCGTGAGGACGGTTCATCCAGCGGTGGGCGCCACCAGGTCGTCCTCGGCGACGGCGTTCGAGGTCTTCCCCCTCCGGCCGGTGCTCAGCCTGAGGAGCAGCGACGTCCCTGCCAGGATCACACCGAACCAGATGACGCTCGTGACACCCAAGTGATCGACGAACAGTCCGCCGAACAGCGCTCCGAGCGCGATGGATGTGTTGTACGCCATGGTGTTGAGCGACATCGCGGCTTCGAAGGTGTCAGGCGCGGCGGCGAGCGTCATGTTGACCTGGGACAACTGCACGGCGCCGAAGGAGAGCCCCCACAGGATCAGCGCGACGACGACGCCGGCCTCTCCGCCACCGACGACACGAAGCAGCAGCAGGGCCGTCAGGAGTCCCACGAGCCCGACGACGAAGGTGCCTCGCAGGCTCTTGTTCACCGTGTATCCGGCGATGAAGTTCCCGGCGGCACCGCCGGCACCGAAGATGATCAGCACGACCGTGATGAAGGTGGACGTGGCGGATGCGTTGTCCTCCAGGTAGGGGCGCACGAAGGTGTACGCACCGAAGTGGCCGAGCACGAAGAAGATGACGACGAACAGCACCGTACGCAGCTGCCCGTTCTTGACCGGCAGCCCGAAGACCTCCCGGACCGAGACCGCGTTCTCCGACGGCAGCGACGGAACGATCGACGCGACCGCGAGGAACACCAGCAGGCTGAGGCCGGACCAGACGGCGAAGGTGATCCGCCAGTTCGTATGGGCCTCGGCGATGGTACCCAGGGGAATGCCCACGACTGTGGCGATGGAGATGCCGGACATCACCACCGCGGCCGCCCGGCTCGCGTGGCGCTCGGGAACGATCCGCATTGCCATGCTCACGCCAATAGCCCAGAAGACGCCACTGGCGAATCCCATACAGAGCCGCGTCCCGAGGATCAGCGGATAGTTCGGTGAGATGGCGGTGATGAGATTGCCCAGGGCCAGTACCGCGAGCAGCGCGGACAGGAGAAGGCGTCGGTTGACGCGCCTGGTCCAGGCCACGATGAACGGTACGCCGAGCCCGGCCGCGACACCCTGCGCGGTCACCATGAGGCCGGCGGCACCGACTGAGATGTGCAGGCTCTTGCTCAGCGGAGTGAGCAGGCCCACGGGCATCAGCTCAGTGGTGAGGAAGACGAACAGACTGGCGGTGATGGAAGCAACACCGAGCCATGCCTTCAAGGTTGAGGACGAGCGTTCTTGTTCCTGTAAGGACATTGCTTCTCTCCCACGATGTGCTGAGGTGCAGGTGCAGGTGCAGGTGCAGGTGCAGGTGCAGGTGCAGGTGATGGGTGGCGTCATGAACGTGTCCCGCCCCGTTCCGCGGCGGGCTCCGGCCCGAGCGCTGCGGAATCCGCACCGGCCGGAGACGTCTTGGCGGCGGTCCCACGCGCCTTGCCCGGCCGGGGGTGCGCGAGCACCACGGCGACGAGGATCACCAGGATTCCGGCCGTCTGCAGAATCGAGAACGTCTCGTGCTCGAAGAAACGGCATCGCGGGTATGCGTGCGCTTCAGCCCGAAAAACCGTCGGTACCCGCCGTGGAGAGAACACCGCCCCAGAGACGGAACGCGATGAGTTCGCCGTCGGAACCGGGAACGTGGATGACCGGAGTGCCGACCTCGGAACCGACGGGGTCCATTCCGGCATGGTGACTGGCGCGCAGTGCCTTGTCGTACTCCGTCGTGTCCGCCACCTCGACGAGTTCTGCGGGCAGACCGGCACCGGCAGGAGCCGCAAGCATCATGACGTGCCCGAATCCGACCTTCTCGCGGTGAATCCGCGTTCCCATACATCGGGATGTGATCCACGCCCACGGGCAGTGTGGGTCGCCCCGCGTGCCGACGACTGTCCGCTCCTGCCGACTGGACGGCGTGCCGGTCATGATGGGGTGGTCCTTCCGGTCGAAATCTGATTGCCGCTGCCCGGATCGATTCGCCGACAGCGAAAGTCGGCGGTAACGGTGGGATTTGTACTCACGCCACGAGCGCTACCGGAAAGGATGTGAGGTGCAATTTCCCGGTCGAGCCCGTTGCGCCGGCTCCCGTCAGAAACTCCGTGCGGTGCAGGACGCGGCACGCTCAGATTCTGGCCCGGCAGACATCAATGAGTCCAACGCATGTTCGTCATCTCATTTATCTTGATGCAAGATGGATTCCATGGAGCTTCAGCAGATGCGCTACGTGGTCGCCGTTGCCGAGACGAACAGCTTCACCCGTGCCGCCGAGCGCTGCCTGGTCGTCCAGTCCGCCCTCAGCCACCAAATCGCGCGTCTGGAGCAGGAGTTGGGTGCACGGCTGTTCGAGCGCACCACCCGCCGGGTGCGGCTGACGCCGGCCGGTGCGGCGTTCCTGCCCGCCGCCCGCCAATGCCTGGACGCCGCCGAGCGCGCGGCCGTCGAGGTCGCCGCCGCCATCGGCGAGGTTCGTGGGCGGCTGTCCGTCGGTCTGATCCCGTCCGTCGCTGCCGTCGACATCCCGCGCGCGCTGCGCGACTTTCGCCGGCAGTACCCGAAGGTGCGCATCAGCCTGCGCGTGGGTGCGAGCGACGATCTCGTCGAGCAGGTCAAGCAAGGAGCCGTCGAGGTCGCCTTCCTCGGGCTGCCGACCACAGCGCGCCCCGAAGGGGTGGGCGTCCGTGAACTCGCCCGTGACCGGCTCGTCGCCGTGGTCGCCCCGGATCACCCCCTCGCCGATGAACCAGCGGTGGACCTTCGAAGACTTTCCTCGGAGGTGTTCGTGGATCTGCCGGCCAAGACCGCCGGTCGCGCCCAATCCGACCTGGCCTTCTCCGCCGCTGGTCTCACCCGCGATGTCGCGTTCGAGGTGACCAACGCGGACTTCCTGGCCCGCATGGTCGGGCAGGGCCTCGGGGTGGCGATGCTCCCCTCCGCGTACGTGGCCCAACTCAGCGGCGTGACCACCATCGAGGTCATCGACGCGCCTGCCCGCGTCGAATACGTCATCTGGAGTCCAGGCAGCCGCACACCTGCAGCGACCGCCTTCCTCCGGATACTCGACATACCGGACGTGTACGGCGCGCAATGAGGTCGACACGGTTCACCGTTCCGCAGTCGGCCGCGGGTGCGGCGGCCCTGAACCTTCGCCCGGTGCGGTGACCGTGCCGGGCGGCCAGGTGAGGCTGTCCGGGGCACCGTGTCGGTGACGCGCTGCCCGACAATCCGACGCGCGGCCCGCACCCTCCGGGAGCGGGAATTCGACCAGGCCGTGCTGCAGGGGCGCTTCGGGCGGCGCGACCGGCAAGCGCTCGGCCGGGCCGGCGTTCTCGCCGACGCGTTCGGCCATGTCGGCCATGGCGGAGCCGCCCTCCGAGGCATGGTCCTGTACGAGCCCCGCGCAGGCCGCCTGCAGGCCGCCCGATCGCCAGCCGTCGACGCCACCCTGATGCACCCAACGGCGGAACGGCACGCTCCGGAAGTCCCGCTCGACCCCAGCCCGTCTAGAGCTCCGCCAGCAACTCCGCCTTCTTCGTGGAGAACTCCTCGTCCGTCACGAGCCCGGCCTCGTGGAGTTCCCCCAGGTGCCGGATCCGCTCGGCGATGTCCGCCGGATCGCGGCGAGCGGCGGGGCCCACGGCCGGGGCGGGGCCCGCGGCTCGCACGGCCGCCAGCACCGAGGCGGCGAAGGGCAGCGACTCGTGCACCGGCCCGTAGCCGAGCCCGAAGATCACGGCCGCGGGGTCCTGGTCCGGCTGGGCCGGCTGCGCGGCGCCGGCCGGGTCGCGGTGCAGCAGCCGAAGATGGCCCTCGAAGACCTCGGGGGAGCGCCACTCGACACCGCTCAGACCGGTGATGGGGAAGCTCTGGTCGCCGGCCTTCCACTTGGCCGAGGACGCGCCCGTCCAGGACCAGCGGAAGGACACGGCCTTGCCGTCGAAGGACGCCTTCCCGTCGTACGCCTTGAACTGCAGGGGGGCCTCGGGCGGCGCGACCAGGAAGCGCTCGGCCGGCCCAGGGTCCTCGGCGAGCAGGGTGCGCAGTTCGTCCGCGTAGTACTCGGCGAGGATTTCGCGGTCGGCGGGCAGGACCAGCCGGTAGGGGTCGGAGGTCTCCTTGAGCTGTCCGGCCGCCGCCTCCATCAGCGGGTCGGCCCCGGGCCGCGGCACCGCCTGCAGGACGACCGTCCCGCGCTTCCCCGCAGCGACCTTCACCCCCGCGATCGCCTCCAGGGGTATGCGGCGTTCGCCGAGCGCCTGGAGCAGCTTCGGCGTCCGGATTCCCCGTTCGAAGCGGATGAGCACGGAGTCGGACTCGAACTCCCAGGCGGTATGAAATCCGGCCAGTACGTCACCCATGCGGCTCATCGTATGCGGCACGCGCTCCTCCGTCGCCTCCCCTGACAGACCGCAATTACTGGTCCTCTACGCGCGTCCGGCCGGCACAGCACCGGACAAACCCGCCCGGCAGCCTCCACCGTCGTCGGCGCACAGCACCGAGTCATATGCGCCGGTGCCGATGTCGGCGAAGTTGCGCAGGCTCTCCGTGCCCGGCTCGAAATAACCGGCGTGACCCTTCGCCCCCCGCGCGGACAGCACCCGCGCCCCGAAGCCCCGGGAGACCGGGTCGGCGCCGTGACCGAGGCCGCCGACCTCCAGGTAGGGCACGTCCTGGATCCAGTCGTCGGCGTCCCGCATGGCCCACACGCGGGCCGTGGTGTGCAGGCCCTCCGCCGTGCGGGCCCGCATACCGGGGCTGCCCGCCACCGCTATGTCGGACACGCGGGCCGGCAGCCGGTGCGCGGCCACCCCGCACAGCACGGATCCGTAGCTGTGGCAGTACAGCTGGACCGGTGTGCGGCCGGGCAGGGCGCGCAGCAGGGCGTTGAGCCGGACGGCGCCCTCCGTGGCGCGCATCGCCGTCGCCGCCTCCATGCCGAGCCCGCTGGGCGCGGTGTAGTCGGCCCAGGCGATCACGGCCGTACGGGTGTGCGGGTCCCTCTCGTGCTCCGCCGCGTACAGCGACCTGGCCATGCCGACCGGTGCCGAGTACTTGCGGAAGGTGCGCTGGAAGGTGAGCAGGTCGGTGTCGACGCCGGGGACGACGACCGAGATCCGCTCGGCTCGGTCGAGGTTCCCGAGGACCTCGGCGATACGGCCCGAGCCCTCCGGGTCGAAGGCGAGGATCTGCCGGTCCTTGCGCATCAGCGCCCCGAAGCGGTTCATGAGGCGGCCGGCCTCCCGCTGGCCCACCGGCGACAGCCGGTCGTCGTGCATCCGGGCGCGCTCGACGTTGCGCTGCCCGGCGAGGGCGATGCGGTTGGCGTCGTAGCGCAGCCGTACCGGGGCCCCGTTCATGTTGCCGACCGCGAGCGGGTAGCGGTGGGCGAGCCGGGAGCGCTGGCGGGCGCTGAGCGAGGCGAAGAAGGCGGCGAGCCGGGCCGGGGGTTCGTCCAGGTCCGGCAGCTCACGTCCGGCGATCCTGCCGTGCTCCCACGCGGAGCGCGACGCCTGCAGGGGGGTGAGGCCGCGGTGGCTGCGCACGGCGGTCCAGCCGGTCGTCGCGAGCATCACGAAGACCACAGCCAGCGCGAGCAGCGCGCGCCAGACGTTGAGTTGCGGGGAGGTGTCGAAGGAAGTCACTGGAAGGACACACTAGGAGAACGAGAGTGTCTCGCGTTAACCGAGTGACGCGTCTCACGTTTCTCGTGCGCCAATTGCGGCAGAACGGATACACCTTATGCTCGATCATCACGCTGCGCCGATGAAGTGCGCCTACTCCCGCACCGAGTGTGACCGCGGGTTCACCCCGTCGGCGGCGGCCCGCGCCGCGGGAGCGGGAATTCACTTGACCCGTACGGGGCCGATGCGGAACCGGTACGGGATCGGTGCGGAACTACTCCGCGCGCCACTTCTCGGCCAACGCGGGGCCCACGGCGTCGAGGTAAGAGGCCGTCAGTTCGCGGATGGCGGCCACGCTGAGGTCCTCCCGCGCGCTCCACAGCCGTTCCGTCACACGCATCACCCCGCCGAACACGGCCACCGCGACGCGCGGCCGCGGGTCCGCGTCCACGTCGAGCCCCTCGCGCTCGGCGATCGCACGGGCGATCTCCTCCTCCAGCTCCGCCGAGCGGCGCAGATGGGTGGCGAGCAGGGCGGGTGTCGACTCGATCAACCTATACGTGCGCAAATGCAGTTCAACCGGGATGAATCGGTCGACGGCCTCGCCGATGCCGTCCCAGCCCTCCCGTACGGCCTGGCGCAGCGCCTCCAGCGGCGCCTCGTGCGGCGGCCGCCCGCGCACCGCCTCCAGGAAGTGCGACTCCGCCACGGAGTGCGCGAAGAAGACGGCCTCCTCCTTGCCGGCGAAGTAGCGGAAGAAGGTCCGTTGCGAGACGTCCACGGCCGCGGCGATCTCGTCGACGGTCGTCCGCTCGTACCCCCGGGTGAGGAACAACTCCAGGGCGGAGCGCAGCAGCGCGTCCCGGGTGCGTCGTTTCTTGCGCTCGCGCAGTCCCGGCCGCGGGGCCGTCTCCATGGGTCCTCATTTCGTTCATCCGCCCGGTTCATCCTATCCGTGAGTGGCGTGGCAGTTACCGACTTGTGAACTGGTTTGTCATTTGTCAGAGGCTGTCATTAGCCTCGACCTCATGACTAGTCAGACCACCGTCGACGCGACGGAACCGGGGGACAAGGCGTCCAGTACGTCGATGGCCCCGCCGGATGGCGCGCCGGGGCGAGGGCTGCGCGGGCATCCGTGGCTCACTCTCGTAGCCGTCGCCATCGGCGTGATGATGGTCGCCCTCGACGGCACCATCGTGGCCATCGCCAACCCCGCCATCGCCAAGGACCTGGGCGCGAGCTTCGCCGACGTCCAGTGGATCACCAACGCCTACTTCCTCGCCCTCGCGGTCACCCTGATCACCGCGGGCAAGCTCGGCGACCGCTTCGGACACCGGCAGACCTTCCTGATCGGCGTGGTGGGCTTCGCCACCTCCTCCGGCGCCATCGGCCTCTCCGGCAGCATCGCCCTCGTCATCACCTTCCGTGTCTTCCAGGGCCTGTTCGGCGCGCTGCTGATGCCGGCCGCGCTCGGCCTGCTGCGGGCCACCTTCCCCGCCGAGAAGCTGAACATGGCCATCGGCATCTGGGGCATGGTCATCGGTGCCTCCACCGCGGGCGGCCCCATCCTCGGAGGTCTGCTCGTCCAGCACGTCAGCTGGCAGTCCGTCTTCTTCATCAACGTGCCGGTCGGCGCCCTCGCCCTCCTCCTCGGTCTGCTGATCCTCACCGACCACCGCGCCGAGAACGCGCCGCGCTCCTTCGACCTGCTCGGCATCGCACTGCTGTCGGGCGGCATGTTCTGCCTTGTCTGGGCGCTCATCAAGGCCCCGTCCTGGGGCTGGGGCGACGGCAAGACGTGGCTGTTCATCGGCGCGTCCGTGGCGGGCTTCGTCCTCTTCTCCTTCTGGGAGACGAAGGTGAAGGAGCCGCTGATCCCGCTGGCGCTGTTCCGCTCGGTGCCGCTGTCGGCGGGTGCCATCCTGATGGTCCTCATGGCGATCGCCTTCATGGGCGGTCTGTTCTTCGTCACCTTCTACCTCCAGAACGTGCACGGCATGAGCCCGGTCGACGCGGGCCTGCACCTGCTGCCGCTGACCGGCATGCTGATCGTCGGCTCCCCGCTCGCGGGCGCCGTGATCACCAAGGCCGGCCCGCGCATCCCGCTGGCCGGCGGCATGGTGCTCACCGCGGTCGCCATGTTCGGCATGTCCAGGCTGGAGGCCGGCACCGGCAGCGCCGTCATGTCGATCTGGTTCGCCCTGCTCGGCCTCGGCCTCGCCCCGGTGATGGTCGGCGCCACCGAGGTCATCGTGGGCAACGCGCCGATGGAGCTCTCCGGCGTCGCCGGCGGCCTCCAGCAGGCCGCGATGCAGATCGGCGGCAGCCTCGGCACGGCCGTGCTGGGCGCGGTGATGGCCTCCCGCGTCGACAACGACCTTCCGGGCAACTGGGCCGCCGCCCAGCTGCCGCCGCTCACCCCCGCCCAGCTCGACCAGGCGTCGCAGGCGGTCCAGGTGGGGGTCGCCCCGGTGCCGAAGGGCGTTCCGGCGGTGGTGGCCGAGAAGATCACGGCTGTCGCGCACGACACGTTCATCTCCGGCATGAGCCTGGCCTGCCTGGTCGCCGCGGGCGTGGCGGCGGTCGCCGTGCTGGTGGCGCTGCTCACCAAGCGCGGCGAGAACGCGGAGGCGGGCGCGGGGGCCGCGCACATCTGACGCCGGGCGGGGTGCGTTCGCTCATCAGGGTGAAGGCGCTCAAGATCCCTCCCCACCCGCGCGCGCCGCAGGTCACAGTGGTCGCGTCCTTCGCACGGCAGGGTCGTGGGACCCGGAGGACGGCCGACTGCGGCGCGCTGCCGGAGGGGGGCAGCGCGCAGGCAGGTCTGGCCCGAACACCGCGGGGTACCCACCACATCGGACCCGAACTGACCACGAAGTTCCGGGAGTTGATGATGGTGGACTTCGAGCGCGGCACGCGCGGACACCTCCCTTCCAGGGGCCGCCCCGGTCCCGCTGGGAGTTCCCTTCGGCCGGGCGGAGCCGAGCGCGGGCGGGAGGACCCGATCGCACGACACTCGGGATCGTCGGAGTCGTATGCGCGATCGCCGGGTTCCTCGCCCTCGGCATCGTTCTGGGACCGGTCGCGGTCGTGTGAGGCCGGCTGGCCCTGGGCCGCGGCCGGTCAAACACCCGCCCGGTGACGGCCCTGGTGGCCCTCGTCCTGGGAGCGACCGACACGCTCCTGGCCCTCCTCTGGCTGACGGGCACCACGGGCGGTCCGGGCAACGGGTTGCTCTGGTCCGGGGGCGTGCGGATGCCTCGTCTGCGGCCGGGGGCTGTGCGGTGACGGTCTGGTGTACGGGCGGGGGTCGCTGGTCTGGGGGAGCGCGGTGAGGGGCCGGTGCAGGGCTGCGCCTTCTGATCGGGGGCGGAGCGGGTCCGGTTGGTGGCCGGGCCTCTGGTCCGGGGGAGCGCGGATGCCTTGCCCGCGGCCGGGCGTCGCTGGTCCGGGGGAGTGCGGATGCCTTGCCCGCGGCCGGGGGTCGCTGGTCCGGGGGAGTGCGGTGAGGGGCCGGTGCAGGGCCGCGTCTTCTGATCGGGGGCGGAGAGGGTCCGTTCGATGGCCGGGGCTCCTGGTCCGGGGGAGCGCGGAGACGGTCGATGGGAAGGGCCCCTGAGCCGGTGGCGCGGTGATGGTCCGGTCGATGGCCGGGGCTCCTGAGGCCGGGTGCCGGGACCGTCCGGTGCGCGAGCGAGCCTTGCCCAGGGGCCGGTGCGAACGGCCCCGGCTACGGCCGGGGGCCGGTCTCCTCCGGGGCGTGGGGATGCGGCACGGGCGGCGGCCCGGACAGCGCGGCGACCTCCGCCCGCAGGGCCCGTACCTCTTCCGTCAGTGCCTCGATCGCCGCCGTCTGCCGTCGCTCCACCGCGTCGTCCTGCTCGAACCGCGCGATGAACCAGGCGGCGATGTTCGCGGTCACCACACCGAGCAGGGCGATACCGGAGAGCATCAGCCCCACCGCGAGCACCCGGCCGAGCCCGGTGGTCGGCGCGTGGTCCCCGTACCCCACCGTCGTCATCGTCGTGAACGACCACCACACGGCGTCGCCCAGGGTCCTGATGTTCCCGTTCGGCGAGTCCCGCTCCACCGACAGCACGGCCAGCGACCCGAACATCAGCAGCCCGACGACCGTCCCGCCGACATACGTCGTCAGCCGGATCTGCGAGGCCATCCGGGCCCGCCGCCCCACGAGTATGAGCGTGGCCACTATCCGCAGCAGCCTGAGCGGCTGGAGCATCGGCAGGACCACCGCGAACAGGTCCGGCCACTGCGTACGGACGAATTCGAGGCGCCTTTCGCTGAGCCCGAGCCGCACCAGATAGTCGGCGGCGAACGCGGCCCACACCACCCACTCCACCGCCGTGCACGCGGTCGTCAGCGTGGGGCTCGCGTCGGTGTCCACGATCGGCACGCCGTACGCGACGGCGAACGCGATCGCCAGCGCGAGCAGGGGCCGCCCGGTGTAGTGCTCCCAGCGGGCCCGTGCCGATGTCTCTTTCATACGGGCATCGTAGAAAAGCCCGAAGGGCGGCGGGGGTGACGCCCCCGCCGCCCTTCGGGGGCGATCCGCAGGCCGGGTCAGGCGTCGCCGCCGGCCACGCCGGGGTCGGCAGCCGCCACGTCGAGCAGTTGGTAGCGGTCGATCGCCTGCTTCAGCACCGAGCGGTCGATCCCGCCCGCCTTCGCCAGCTCGGTGAGCACGGCGACCACGATCGACTGCGCGTCGATGTGGAAGAAGCGGCGGGCCCCACCGCGGGTGTCCGCGAAGCCGAAGCCGTCCGCACCCAGGGACTGGTAGGGGCCGGGCACCCAGCGTGCGATCTGGTCCGGAACCGATCGCATCCAGTCGGACACGGCCACGAACGGACCCTCTGCCCCGTTCAGTTTCCGGGTCACATACGGAACGCGCTGCTCCTCCTCCGGGTGCAGCAGATTGTCCCGCTCCACCTCGACCGCCTCCCGCCGCAGCTCGTTCCAGGAGGTCGCCGACCAGACGTCCGCGCGCACGTTCCAGTCCTCGGCGAGGATCCGCTGCGCCTCGATCGCCCACGGCACGGCGACGCCGGAGGCCATGATCTGTGCCGGGACGCTGCCCGAGGTGCCCTCGCTGATGCGGTGGATGCCCTTGAGGATGCCCTCGACGTCCACGTTCTCCGGCTCGGCCGGGTGCTGGATGGGCTCGTTGTAGACGGTGAGGTAGTAGAAGACGTCCTCGCCGTGCGGGTGCTCGGGCGAGGAGCCGTACATCCGGCGCAGACCGTCCTGCACGATGTGCGCGATCTCGTAGCTGTAGGCGGGGTCGTAGGCCACGCACGCGGGGTTGGTCGAGGCGAGCAGCTGCGAGTGGCCGTCCGCGTGCTGCAGGCCCTCACCGGTCAGCGTCGTACGCCCGGCGGTCGCACCCAGCACGAAACCACGGGCCAGCTGGTCGCCCATCTGCCAGAACTGGTCGCCAGTGCGCTGGAAACCGAACATCGAGTAGAAGACGTACACCGGGATGAGCGGCTCGCCGTGGGTGGCGTACGCCGAGCCGGCCGCGATCAGCGACGCCGTGCAGCCCGCCTCCGAGATGCCGTCGTGCAGCAGCTGGCCGGTCGGGGACTCCTTGTACGCGAGGAGCAGATCGCGGTCCACGGACTCGTACTGCTGTCCGAGCGGGTTGTAGATCTTGGCGCTCGGGAAGAACGAGTCCATGCCGAAGGTGCGGTACTCGTCGGGCGCGATCAGCACGAACCGCCTGCCGAGCTCCTTGTCCCGCATGAGGTCCTTCAGCAGGCGTACGAACGCCATGGTCGTGGCGATCGACTGCTGGCCGGAGCCCTTCTTGACGGTCGCGTACACCTTGTCCTCGGGCAGCGGGAGCGGCTTGGAGCGCACCACACGGGTCGGGACGTAACCGCCGAGTCCCTTGCGGCGGTCGTGCATGTACTGGATCTCGTCCGAGTCCCGGCCCGGGTGGTAGTACGGCGGCAGGCCCGACTCCAGCTCCCTGTCGGAGATCGGCAGGTGCAGGCGGTCCCGGAAGCGCTTGAGGTCGTCGACCGTGAGCTTCTTCATCTGATGGGTCGCGTTGCGGCCCTCGAAGTTCGGGCCCAGCGTCCAGCCCTTGATCGTCTTGGCCAGGATCACCGTCGGCTGGCCCTTGTGCGCCTTGGCCGCTGAGAATGCCGCGAAGATCTTCCGGTGGTCGTGGCCGCCGCGGCCCAGGTGCAGGATCTGGTCGTCGGTCATGTTCTCGACCATGGCGCGCAGCCGCTGGTCGTCGCCGAAGAAGTGCTCGCGGATGTAGGCGCCGGACTCGGTGGCGTACGTCTGGAACTGGCCGTCCGGCGTGGTGTTCATCCTGTTGACCAGGAGGCCGTCCCGGTCCTGGGCCAGCAGCGGGTCCCAGGTGCGGTCCCAGATCAGCTTGATCACGTTCCAGCCGGCGCCGCGGAAGACCGACTCCAGCTCCTGGATGATCTTGCCGTTGCCGCGGACCGGGCCGTCGAGGCGCTGCAGGTTGCAGTTGACGACGAAGGTCAGGTTGTCCAGCCCCTCGCGGGCGGCGAGGGTCAGCTGCCCGAGCGACTCCGGTTCGTCCATCTCGCCGTCGCCGAGGAACGCCCAGACATGGGACCTGGAGGTGTCCGCGATGCCGCGCGCCTCCATGTAGCGGTTCATACGGGCCTGGTAGATCGCGGCGATCGGGCCGAGGCCCATGGAGACCGTCGGGAACTCCCAGAAGTCCGGCATGGAACGCGGGTGCGGGTAGCTGGAGAGGCCGTAGGGGGCCTTCGACTTCTCCTGGCGGAACCCGTCCAGGTGCTGCTCGGTGAGCCGGTCCAGGAGGTACGCGCGGGCGTAGATGCCCGGCGAGGCATGGCCCTGGAAGAAGACCTGGTCGCCGCCGTCGCCCTCGTCCTTGCCGCGGAAGAAGTGGTTGAAGCCCACGTCGTACAGCGAGGCGGAGGAGGCGAAGGTGGCGATGTGGCCGCCGACCCCGATCCCGGGCCGCTGGGCGCGCGAGACCATGACCGCGGCGTTCCACCGGGTGGCGTTGAGGATCTTGCGTTCGATCTCCTCGTTGCCGGGGAAGAACGGCTCGTCCTTGGTCGCGATGGTGTTGACGTAGTCCGTGCTGCGCATCTCGGGCACGGCCACGCGCCGCTCGCGGGCCCGCTCGATCAGACGGAGCATCAGGTAGCGGGCCCGCTCGCGGCCGCGCTGGTCCACGGCGGAGTCGAGGGAGTCCAGCCACTCCTGGGTCTCTTCGGGGTCGAAGTCAGGAACCTGACTCGGAAGGCCGCCAATGATGATCGGATTACGATCGGATCCGGAAGCCACGCTGTTCCTTACCTGTCAGAGGGCTACTTCTGCCTGTGCCTGCACCGGTCCCCATCGTGTACCTGGGGGGAGCGAAACGTCATCTCTACCGAGTGGTAACCATGGTGGCGGACCGGTTTTGCGGGATGAGCCCGACCAAAACGCAACGATACGCCCGCGCTGTGACACCTCTGGAAGGGCCATTCGACCCTCGCACCGGTGAAGGATTCCGGAGTGCGCAAACCGGGCAGAATGGTGTGATGTAGATCACTCCCGGGCGCGGTACCGTGACAGGAGTTGCGGCGACACGGCCAGGATCGTCACCGTTTCGGCGGTCTGAACCGCCAGGTACTTGCGCGATCCGTCCCGCCCGTGTGGACTACGGCCAATGCTTCGCGTACGCGCGTGGCTGAGATACTCACCAAGACATGATCAGGAGGCAACCCGTGAGCGCGACCGCGGACCACGCGGAGGAGCGGACGAACCCTGCCGCGAGGCTGGGGTTCCAGCCCGAGCAGGTGGTCCAGGAGATCGGCTACGACGACGACGTCGACCAGGAGCTCCGCGAGGCCATCGAGGAAGCCATCGGCGGTGAGCTCGTGGACGAGGACTACGACGACGTCGCCGATGCCGTGGTGCTGTGGTTCCGCGACGAGGACGGCGACCTGACGGATGCGCTGGTGGACGCCACCACGTACATCGAAGAAGGCGGCTCCATCCTGCTCCTCACGCCGAAGACCGGCCGTACCGGCTACGTGGAGCCGAGCGACATCTCCGAAGCCGCGACGACGGCGGGGCTGTCGGCGTCCAAGAGCGTGAGCGTGGGCAAGGACTGGAGCGGGAGCCGGCTGGTGACGCCGAAGGCGGCCAAGCCCAAGAAGTGACCCTCCGCCCCGGTGACGGTCCCCGGAGGTCCGGTGCCCGGACCTCCGTACGGGCCTGAACGGCCTGTTTCCCGGACCCCGGACGGGCTGAAACGCTCAGCCCGTCCGCCGGCCCGCGGTGATCGCTGCGTAGGGTGGTCCCACCCCGAACAGCCCACCGGAAGGGATGCAGGACCATGGCGATCCAGGTCGGCGACAAGGCCCCCGACTTCGAGCTCAAGGACAACCACGGCCGGACCGTGAAGCTCTCGGACTTCCGCGGCGACAAGAACGTGGTGCTGCTCTTCTACCCCTTCGCCTTCACCGGCGTGTGCACCGGCGAGCTGTGCGAGCTGCGCGACAACCTGCCGGCGTTCGTCAACGACGACACCCAGCTGCTCGCCGTCTCCAACGACTCCATCCACACGCTGCGCGTCTTCGCCGAGCAGGAGGGCCTGGAGTACCCCCTGCTGTCCGATTTCTGGCCGCACGGCAACATTTCGCGCGCGTACGGCGTCTTCGCCGAGGACAAGGGTTGCGCGGTGCGCGGGACCTTCATCATCGACAAGGAGGGCGTGGTGCGGTGGACCGTCGTCAACGACCTGCCGCACGCGCGTGACCTGAACGAGTACGTGAAGGCGCTCGACACCCTGTGATTCTTCGGTTCCAAGCCCTGCGGGGCGCGGGAACCGGTCACTAGGATCGATTCGTTGATCCGATACCCGACACCAACGCACCACGGGGCTCCCCGCCCCTGGACACCAATGGGAGGACTCGTGGGAGTCAGCCTCAGCAAGGGCGGCAACGTATCACTGACCAAGGAGGCCCCGGGCCTGACCGCGGTCCTCGTCGGTCTGGGCTGGGACGTCCGCACGACGACCGGCACCGACTTCGACCTGGACGCCAGCGCCCTGCTGCTGAACTCCTCGGGGAAGGTCGGCAGCGACCAGAACTTCGTGTTCTTCAACAACCTCAAGAGCCCGGACGGCTCGGTGGAGCACACCGGTGACAACCTCACCGGTGAGGGCGAGGGCGACGACGAGGTCATCAAGGTCAACCTCGCCGGGGTCCCGGCCGACGTCGACAAGATCGTCTTCCCGGTCTCGATCTACGACGCCGAGAACCGCCAGCAGTCCTTCGGCCAGGTGCGCAACGCGTTCATCCGCGTCGTCAACCAGGCCAACCAGCAGGAGATCGCGCGGTACGACCTGAGCGAGGACGCCTCTACCGAGACCGCCATGGTCTTCGGCGAGCTGTACCGCCACGGGAGCGAGTGGAAGTTCCGTGCCATCGGCCAGGGCTACGCGTCAGGACTGCGCGGCATCGCGCAGGACTTCGGCGTGAACGTCTGAGCCGGAGCGCTCGCGCGGTCGCGTCACCGTCCGTCACCGCTGTCCGGCGCCGCACCGCACGTATGGCGGCGCCGGACGGACGGGGATCCGGCGGGAGTCCCGATCCGCGGACACCGGGGGCGGGCCCCCGGCAGAGGGGAATCGGGCTTCCGGCACGCGGCCGGGCTCCCAGGCGCCGAGGGCTCGGGCTTCCCGGTATCGGGGGTCCGGGCTCTCGTGTTCCGGGCGCGGCATTCCCAGGAAGCGGGGTCCGGGTTCTCGGGCGCCGGGGGTGCGGGCTCGCGGTAGCGGGGCCGGGGCTCCACGGGGTTTCGGGGATTCGGCTCCCGAGGTGGCCGGGATGCGGCCTTCGGGACACCGGGGCCACATCCCGGCCACCAGGGCCGGCCTCCGACCACCGGGGGTCCGGCCCGGGACCACCCGGGGGAACCGCCCCCGGACCACCCGGGGGAACCGCCCCCGGTACGACGCAGTACTTCGGGGAGGACCAGCATCATGGGCGTCACGCTCGCCAAGGGAGGCAACGTCTCCCTCTCCAAGGCCGTACCCAACCTCACACACGTGATGATCGGACTCGGCTGGGACGCGCGCTCCACCACCGGGGCACCCTTCGACCTCGACGCCAGCGCACTGCTGTGCAGCGACGGCCGGGTGCTCGGCGACGAGTGGTTCGTCTTCTACAACCAGCTCAAGAGCCCGGACGGCTCCGTGGAGCACACCGGCGACAACCTCACCGGCGAGGGCGAGGGCGACGACGAGACGATCCTGATCGACCTCGCCAAGGTGCCGCCCCAGTGCGACAAGATCGTCTTCCCGGTCTCCATCCACCTTGCCGACGAGCGCGGCCAGACCTTCGGCCAGGTCAGCAACGCCTACATCCGGGTTCTCAACCAGGCCGACGGCCAGGAACTCGCCCGCTACGACCTCAGCGAGGACGCCTCCACGGAGACGGCCATGATCTTCGGCGAGGTCTACCGCTACGGCGGCGAGTGGAAGTTCCGCGCCGTCGGACAGGGGTACGCGTCGGGCCTGCGCGGCATCGCCCTGGACTTCGGGGTCAACGTCGCGTAGAGGCCTCGTCCCGCCTTCCTCATGATCGGCGAGGGAGCCGGTCCGCGCTCCCCGGCCTGCGGCTGCGGGGTCCGGCCGAAGCAAGTGGACCGGCCGGGCCACTCCCCCTCTAGACTCGTGGTCAACATTAGGCAAAGCCGGGTACGGCAACGGGGGAGACCCGTACAGATACGGATTGGGTAGCCAGTGCTTCTGAAAACCTTCGGTTGGTCGTTCGTGGTCACCGCGGCCGGCCTGGCCGCCGCGGTCCTCTACGGGGGGTGGACCGCCTTCGGCATCGTGGCGATCCTGTCCATCCTCGAGATTTCGCTGTCCTTCGACAACGCGGTGGTCAACGCCGGGATCCTGAAGAAGATGAATGCCTTCTGGCAGAAGATCTTCCTCACGGTCGGCGTGCTCATCGCCGTCTTCGGTATGCGACTCGTCTTCCCCGTGGTGATCGTCGCCGTCACCGCGAAGAAGAGCCCCATAGACGCGGTCAATCTGGCGCTGACGGACAAGGACCAGTACCAGCAGCTCGTCACCGACGCCCACCCGGCGATCGCCGCCTTCGGCGGCATGTTCCTGCTGATGATCTTCCTGGACTTCATCTTCGAGGACCGGGACATCCAGTGGCTGCGCTGGATCGAGCGTCCGCTGGCCAAGCTCGGCAAGGTCGACATGCTGTCGGTCTGCCTCGCGCTGATCGTCCTGCTGATCTCCTCCATGACCTTCGCGGCCCACGCCCACCAGCACGGCGGCGCTCACGTCGACAAGGCGCAGACGGTGCTGATCGCGGGCATCGCCGGCCTGATCACCTACATGATCGTCGGCGGTCTCTCCGGCTACTTCGAGGACCGGCTCGAGGAAGAGGAGGAGCGGGAGCACGAGGAGGAGGAAGAGGCCAAGCGCGCCGGCAAGCAGCGCTCGGCGATCCTCCTGGTCGGCAAGGCCGCGTTCTTCATGTTCCTCTACCTGGAGGTCCTGGACGCGTCCTTCTCCTTCGACGGTGTGATCGGCGCCTTCGCCATCACCAACGACATCGTCCTGATGGCGCTCGGCCTCGGCATCGGCGCGATGTATGTCCGGTCGCTGACGGTCTACCTGGTCCGCCAGGGCACCCTCGACGACTACGTCTACCTGGAGCACGGCGCGCACTACGCGATCGGCGCGCTCGCCGTGATCCTCCTCGTCACCATCCAGTACCAGATCAACGAGGTCGTCACCGGTCTCGTCGGCGTCGTCCTGATCGCCTGGTCGTTCTGGTCCTCCGTGCGCCGCAACCAGGCGCTCGCCGGCAGCGAGGGAAAAGGTGAGAGCTCGGACGAGAAGACTGAGGTCCCGTCCGGGGTGTGACGCGCCCCGGGGCGAGGAACGCTCTGATTCGGGGCGGCCGCGAGGACTCGTCCCCGCGGCCGCCCCGCGGCTGTGGAACCGTGAGTACAGGGGGCGGGCATGAGCTTCTGGGACGGCGTGTGGCGCGGGCGGGCCGCACAGTTCGACTCGGGCAGCGCGGCGACCAACGCGATCGAGCTGACCAAGCGGCGTCAGCGGGTGTCCTTGACCAAACAGGGCGCGGCGACCGGCAACCTGCGCATCAACCTGTCGTGGCGGATGCGCACCTCGGACATCGGTGCCCCCGAGCGCGGCAGCCTGCTGCGCCACCCGCTGCGGCTGTTCACCCCGGAGGTCGTGCAGGCGCACACCCAGAGCATGGTCAACGTCGACCTCGACCTGGGGTGCCTGTACGAGCTGAACGACGGCACCAAGGGCGTGGTGCAGCCCCTGGGCGGCTTCTTCGGGGAGCTCAACGAACCGCCGTACATCAAGCTCAGCGGTGACGACCGGTTCGGCTCCGGATCGGGTGAGACGATCTTCGTCAACCTCGATCACCGGGATGACTTCAAGCGGCTGCTGATCTTCGTCTACATATATGACCAGACGCCGGCGTTCGACCGTACGCACGCCGTCGTGACGATGTTCCCCAGCAACGGTCCGCGCGTCGAGATCGGCCTCGACGAACGCCACCCGCAGGCACGCTCCTGCGCGGTCGTCCTGATCGAGAACGTGAAGGGCGAGATCATCGTCCGGCGCGAGGTGAAGTTCGTCTACGGCTTCCAGGCCGAGCTGGACCGGCTGTACGGGTGGGGCCTGCAGTGGGGCCGGGGGTACAAGACGAAGACGTGATCCGCGTCGAGGCGACCACGGCCCGCGGACCGCGCCTGAGGGCGGCCGCTACCGGCCGATGAACTGCGGCCCCTGTGGCGGCAGCGTGAAATCCGGGTCCGGGACCGGCGCGGTCGTCGGCGGGTGGCCGTACGCCGGTGCGGGCGCCCCCGCCGTCTGAGGCTGCGGATAGCCGTACGCCGGCCGGCTCGCCGGCTGCGGGTACCCGTACGCGGGCTGCGTGGCCGTCGCGGGCGCCGGCTGTGCGGGCACCGCCGGACAGCCGTACGACGGCTGCGGCGGTACCGGCTGCTCCGGCGGCAGCGGCGCCGACACCTCGGGCGCGGCCGAGGGGACCGAACCGGTCGTCCCGGCCGGGACCGGCGGCGCCTCCGAATCGTCCACCGAGATGCCGAAGTCGTTCGCGAGCCCCTTGAGCCCGTTGGAGTAGCCCTCGCCGAGCGCCCGGAACTTCCAGCCCTCGCCGCGCCGGTACAGCTCACCGCAGATCAGCGCGGTCTCCGCGCCCGTCTCCGGTTTGATGTCGAAGTACGCCAGCGGCTCCCCGTCGGGGGCGGTCGCGTCGTACAGCAGGATGCGCAGCGCGCGTACGCGGTCGAACGTGACGTCGTCCGCCGAGGCGACCAGCAGGATCTGCCTCACGTCGGGTTCGATGCCCACGAGATCGGTCTGGATCGTGTCGGTCAGCCCGTCCGACTCCCGCTTCTTGCCGAGCAGCCGGACCTTCCCGGACGGATGCCTGGGCTGGTTGTAGAAGACGAAGTCCTCGTCGGAACGCACCCGCCCGCCGGGCCCGAGGAGCAGCGCCGAGGCGTCGACCTCCGGGACACCCTGCCCCGGCGCCCAGCGCAGCACCGCCCGTACGGCCGTGGCCTCCAGCGGTACGTTCGACCCCTTCAGCATCGCGTGCGTCATGGCGTCATCCTGCCTTCTCGGTCCTGGTCACGACAACGCGGGGTGGATTCCCCGGAGTGGCGCCGACGTGCCCTCGACACAGCCGGGTTACCTGAACTTCATGGCCGGTGGGAACCCACGACACGGGGTTCTACGTACTATTACCGGCCGCATCTTTTCGGGTCGTCCAGGTCGTCCTGTACCACGGGGGAGTCTTATGCGTCATTTCGGGCACATCGCTCCTGAGGAGCGGCAGCGCCTCTTCCACCGGGAGCCGGCCGTCTTCACCGCCGACTCCCCCGCGCGCATGCTCGCGGCGGCCCTCGGCGCCACCCTCTACAGTCCCGCGACCCGTCCGCGCCTGGCCGACGACGTGGTCAAGCAGGCGGGCCGCGGGGTGGTCTCCATGGTGCTGTGCCTGGAGGACTCGATCGACGACGCGGACGTGGCCGACGCCGAGGAGAACCTGGTCCGGCAGTTCACCGACCTGGCGTCCCGCCCGGACGCCGAGCTGCCCCTCCTCTTCGTCCGGGTCCGGACGCCGGCGCAGATCCCGGACCTGGTCGCCCGGCTCGGCCCGGCGGTGCGGCTGCTGTCCGGTTTCGTCCTGCCGAAGTTCACCGAGGAGCGGGGCGTCCCCTTCCTGGAGTCGCTGACGGCGGCCGAGGCGGCGAGCGGACGCCGGCTGTTCGCCATGCCCGTCCTCGAATCACCCGACCTGCTCTACCTGGAGTCGCGCCGGGAGACCCTGGACGGCATCGCCCGCACCGTCGACAAGTACCGCGACCGCGTCCTCGCGCTGCGCCTCGGCGTCACCGACTTCTGCTCCTCGTACGGACTGCGCAGAGCGCCCGACATGACCGCGTACGACATCCAGATCGTCGCCTCCGTCATCGCCGACGTGGTCAACGTCCTGGGGCGCGCCGACGGCACCGGGTTCACGGTGACCGGGCCGGTGTGGGAGTACTTCCGGGTGCAGGAGCGGATGTTCAAGCCGCAGTTGCGGCGCAGCCCCTTCCTGGAGGGGGAGGTCGAGGAACTGCGCGAGGCGCTCATCGAGCACGACATGGACGGGCTGCTGCGCGAGATCTCCCTCGACCGCGCCAACGGCCTGCTCGGCAAGACCTGCATCCACCCCTCGCACGTGATGCCGGTGCACGCGCTGTCGGTGGTCAGCCACGAGGAGTTCAGCGACGCGCAGGACATCCTGCGGCCCGAGCGCCTCGGCGGCGGTGTGCTGCGCTCCGCGTACACCAACAAGATGAACGAGGTGAAGCCGCACCGCGCCTGGGCCGAGCGCACGCTCCAGCGCGCCGAGGTCTTCGGCGTCGCCGGCGAGGACGTCGGCTTCGTGGAACTGCTGGCTGCCGGGCTCCCCGGCTGAGCGCCCAGTGGCCGTGCCGTCGTGGCGACGTGGTGAGGCAGCGACATCAGTGACAAGGAATCGATGAAGAACGTGGTGTGGTCCGGGACGTGGGTGGCCGAACGGCTCGGGGTCGAACTCGTCGGCGACGACGAGCTGACCGGTCTGCTGGGGCTCGCGCTGCGGCGCAACCCCCGGCGGGCGCATCTGCTGGTCTCCAATGTGCTGGGCAAGCACGTCCCGCAGTCCCCGTCCGTCGTCTACGGCCACGGGCTCGCGCTCGGCCGCCGGGTGCGCGGCCTGCTGGCCGCCGAGAGCGAGGCCGGCGATCCCGTCGTCCTCGGATACGCGGAGACGGCCACAGGCCTCGGCCACTCCGTCGCCGACGGCATGGGCACCGTGCCTTATCTGCACTCCACCCGCCGCCCCGTCGAGGGCGTGGCGCGGGCCGGCGGCTTCGAGGAGTCCCACTCCCACGCCACCTCGCATCTGCTGCTGCCCGAGGATCCGCGCCTGCTGGCGGGCGACGGCCCGCTGGTCCTGGTCGACGACGAGTTCTCGACCGGCAACACCGTCATGAACACCATCCGTGACCTGCACCGGCGCCATCCGCGGGGATGGTACGTCGTGGTCGCGCTGGTCGACATGCGCTCGGCCGCCGACCTGGGCCGCCTGGCGGACTTCGGGAGGGAGATCGACGCCCGGATCGACCTGGTGGCGGCCGCCGCGGGGACCGTCCGGTTGCCCGAGGGCGTGCTGGAGAAGGGCCAGGAACTGGTCGCCCGGCATGAGTCGGCGGTACCGGACAGGGAGCGCCACGGCACGATCGGCCGCGTCGCGCTCGGCTGGCCCCGCGGTCTGCCCGACGGCGGGCGGCACGGCTTCACCCCCGCGCACCGGGCCCGTCTGGAGGCCGCGCTGCCCGCGATGGCCGCCCGGCTGGCCGAGGCGATACCCGCGGGCGCCCGGCGGGTGCTCGTGCTCGGCTTCGAGGAACTGATGTACGCGCCGCTGCGGCTCGCCCGTGAACTCGAGCAGGTGGTGGCCGCCGAGGTCCGCTACTCCACGACCACCCGCTCGCCCGTCCTCGCGGTCGACGACCCCGGCTACGCGATACGCAGCCGCATCGTCTTCCCGGCCCACGACGACCCTGCCGACGGCCCCGGAGAGCGCTACGCGTACAACGTCGCGGACGCCGGCTTCGACGCCGTCGTCGCGGTCGTGGACTCCGTGGCCGACACACCGGCCCTGCACGCCAGGGGCGGCCTGCTCGACCGGCTCGCCGCGCACGCCCCGCATGTTCTGCTCGCGGTCGTCCCCAGTTACGTCCCCGAGCCCCGGCACGTTCCCGAAAGGCCCGCCATGCTGCCCGAGCCCCTTCGCGGCCCAGCCTTCTCCTCGTACGCGCCCGAGGAGGTCGGCTGGCTGCTGCAGGACCTCTCGGACGTCACCCTGGAGGCGCCGACCGAGGAGCGCGAGGAGGCCATCCAGAGCGGCGGCGCGCACTACGCCGAGTCGCTGCCGGTGGAGTACCAGCCCAGCGAGCAGTACCAGGAGCTGTTCCACGCGGCGCTGGAGGCGTCCGCGGCCCGGCTCGCCCTGGCCGTCGGCGCGGTCACGGAGACCGTGCTCGCCGAACGGTCGCCCCGGCCGGTCCTGGTCTCCCTCGCCCGCGCCGGCACCCCCGTCGGTGTCCTGATGCGCCGCTGGGCCCGGCACCGGCACGGACTGGACCTGCCGCACTACGCGGTGTCGATCGTGCGCGGCCGCGGCATCGACGCCAACGCGCTGCGCTATCTGGCCGACCGGTACGACCCCGCCGACGTCGTCTTCGTCGACGGCTGGACCGGCAAGGGCGCCATCACCCGGGAACTCGCCGACGCCATCAGGGAGTTCGAGGCATCCGACGGCATCACGGGCTTCGACCCGGAGATCGCGGTCCTGGCCGACCCGGGATCGTGCGTACGCACCTACGGCACCCGGGACGACTTCCTCATCCCGTCCGCCTGCCTCAACTCCACGGTCTCGGGCCTGATCTCACGGACGGTGCTGCGTGCCGACCTGGTGGGCCCGCACGACTACCACGGCGCCAAGTTCTACCGCGAACTCGCCGGGGCGGACGTGTCGGTGGCCTTCCTCGACGCCGTGTCCGCCCGCTTCACCGAGGTCGAGGAGGCCGTCGCCGCGCGCACCAAGGAACTGCTGTCCGCCGACCGCACCCCGACCTGGGAGGGCTGGGCGGCGGTCGAACGCATCAGTGAGGAGTACGGCATCCACGACGTGAACCTCGTCAAGCCGGGCGTCGGCGAGACCACGCGCGTGCTGCTGCGCCGGGTGCCCTGGAAGGTCCTGGCACGCGCCGGGGCGGGCGCCGACCTGGGCCATGTGCGTCTGCTGGCCGAGCAGCGCGGTGTGCCCGTCGAGGAGGTCGCCGCGCTTCCGTACATGTGTGTGGGCCTGATCCATCCGAAGTACACGCGGGGCGCCACCGGAGCCGACGGCAGGGCGGTGGCCGCATGAAGCCCGTACTGGTCGCCAGTGACCTCGACCGCACGCTGATCTACTCCTCCGCGGCGCTCGCGCTGACCATGCCGGACGCTCGGGCGCCCCGGCTGCTGTGCGTCGAGGTGCACGAGAGCAGGCCGCTGTCGTACATGACCGAGACCGCGGCCGGGCTGCTCACCGACCTGGGTGACCGGGCGGTGTTCGTGCCGACCACCACCCGCACCCGCAAGCAGTACCAGCGCATCAACCTGCCGGGCCCCGCCCCGGAGTACGTGATCTGCGCGAACGGCGGCCATCTGCTCGTCGACGGCGTCAGTGACCCCGACTGGCACACGGCGGTCCTCGCCCGGATCGCCGAGGAGTGCGCGCCGCTGGCCGAGGTGCGGGACCATCTGGCGGCCAGCGCGGACCCGGTGTGGGTGCGCAAGCAGCGGGTCGCCGAGGACCTGTTCGCCTACCTCGTCGTCGAGCGCGAACTGCTGCCCGGGGAGTGGGTGAAGGAACTGGCCGTCTGGGCGGAGAACCGAGGCTGGACGGTGTCGCTGCAGGGCCGCAAGGTCTACGCCGTGCCGAAGCCGCTCACCAAGAGCGCGGCCGTGCGGGAGGTCGCCCGGCGCTGCGGTGCCGTACTCACGCTCGGCGCCGGCGACTCGCTGCTCGACGCGGACCTGCTGCTCGCCGCGGACCGCGGCTGGCGCCCGGGCCACGGCGAACTGGCCGACGCCGACTGGACGGCACCCGGGATCAGTGCCGTGCCGGAGCGGGGTGTGGCGGCCGGGGAGCGGATCCTGCGGGAGTTCCTGAAGGCGGCGCGGGAGGCGTAGGAGCGGGGCGGGCGGCGCGGGCGGCCCCGCTCCCGGGCGCGGGGCTACGGTGGAAGCGAGCGGGAACGCTCGGGACCTCGGGGCCGACACGGAGGAGGGCCTGGTGGCCAAGGGGAACGGGACGCCGCTGACCGAGGAGCTGTACGCGTACATGCTCGGGCACAATCCGTCGCTGGACCCCGTGCAGCGGATGCTCGTCGAGGTGACGCACACCCGGCTGCCGCTCCTGGCGGGCAAGCAGGTGGCCGAGGAGCAGGCGGCCGAGGAGCAGGGGCCGCTGCTGGCCTTCCTGGTGCGGCTGACCGGGGCGCGCCGGATCGTCGAGGTGGGGACCCTCACCGGGCTGTCGGCGCTGTCCATGGCACAGGCGCTGCCGCCCGACGGGACGCTGCTGACGTGCGATGTCTCCGAGGAGCGGACGCGGCGGGCGCGGGCGGCCTGGGCGAAGGCGGAAGTCGCCGACCGGATCGAGCTGCGCATCGCCCCCGCGCTGGAGACGCTGCGGGGGCTGCCGGCCGAACCGCACATCGACATGGCCTTCATCGACGCGGACAAGGACGACTACGGCGCGTACTGGGACGAGTTGGTGCCGCGCATGCGCCCCGGTGGCCTGCTCGTGGTGGACGACGTCTTCTGCCACGGCGGCGTCACGGACCCGGACGCGACCGGATGCGCCGCCGCCGTCAGGGACTTCAACGCGCAGGTGAAGGCGGACGAGCGGGTGGACAGCGTGATGCTGCCGGTGGCGGACGGACTGACCCTGGCGCGCCGGCGCTGAGCGGTGCTCAGCCGCAACAGCCCCCGCCGCAGCAACCGCCTCCGCCTCCGCCCGCGCGGGGCGCCGGCGCCGGAGCCGGAGCGGACGCCGTGCCGCCCACCGCGACGGTCGACAGGAGCTTCACCGTGTCGTCGTGGCCCGACGGGCAGGACGCGGGCGCGGAGGAGTCCGCCATCGGACGGCTCAGTTCGAACGTGTCGCCGCACGTACGGCAGCGGTACTCATAGCGAGGCATGCCCATAGATTAACGGGCGGTTCCGGGAGATCACGGGAGATCCCGGGACGTCAGAGTGCCGGGCGACCCTCCGTGAACCCTCCCAAATCTCCTTAATTTCTCCTCAATTTTTTCACTCCGATCAACTTCTGTCCGGTCTTCGGCGAAGCGATCACAAGGGGCACTGATAATTTATGGAGGCCGCGATGAGCCGCATGGTCGGGGGGCGGGCTCGCAGCCACAATGCGTGGCCACTGCAGACTCCCGCGCGCGCAGTCCGGGAGTGCGGAGGGAGACGCAACGTGACCGAGGCGGGGTTTCGAATAGGTGGCCGACAGTCCCTGGACCGTCCGTGCGCCGGGGCCCGTCGTGGCTGACGAACGCGGCGGAGGCCGCCCTCACCGCCGCCGGCCGCTGCCGAAGCGATCCCAGCCGCACCGCGCGCAGGACGATGCCCGGGCGGAGGAGCCCCTGGGGCCCGACGTCACGATGCAGTTGAGGCTCCCGGAGTCCCCGGAGCCCGACGTCACCATGCAGCTGAGGATCCCGGAACCCCTGGAACCGGACGTCACCATGCAGTTGCGGACGGTGCAGCCGGAGGGCTCCGGCGCCGGGCGGGACGGGAGCGCCCGGCGTTTCGCGCTCACTCGTGTCACGGGCCACCTCGCGCCGTACACACGCCGGCTGGCCCCGTACGCCCGCAGACTCGCCCCGTACGCCCGCAGACTCGCCCCGTACGCCCGCAAGCTGAAGCCGGTGTATCCGCGGGTGGGTCGCACCGGCTGGCGGCGCTGGATACCCTCCTGGCGCCAGTGGCTGGGGGCCGTGCTGGCCTCCGTCGGCCTCACCGCCACGTTCCTGGCCGTCGCTTACGCGGCCACGGACATACCGGAGAACCTGAACTCGTACGCCACCCAGCAGGACAACGTCTACTTCTGGTCCGACGGCACGCCCATGGCCCGCACCGGCTGGGTGCAACGGCAGGCCATGCCCCTCAAGGACATACCCCCGCAGGTCCGCTGGGCGGTGCTGGCGGCCGAGAACGAGAGCTTCTACTCCGACCCGGGGGTGTCCGTCTCGGGCATCACCCGGGCCCTGTGGCGCACGGTCGGCGAGGGAGACACCCAGGGCGGCTCGACCATCACCCAGCAGTACGTCAAGAACGTCTACCTGAACCAGAACCAGACGGTGAGCCGCAAGTTCACCGAGGCGATGATCGCCCTCAAGCTCGACAACAAGATGAGCAAGGACAAGATCCTCGAGGGATATCTGAACACGAGCTGGTTCGGCCGCGGCACCTACGGCATCCAGCGCGCGGCCCAGGCGTACTACGGCAAGGACGTGAGCCGGCTCAACGCCAGCGAGGCCGCCTTCCTCGCCTCCCTGCTGAAGGGCGCGGGCCTCTACGACCCCACGCTGAGCCAGGCCAACCACCGGCGGGCCGTGGAGCGCTGGTCCTGGATCCTCGACCGGATGGTGAAGATCGGCAAGCTGTCTGAGGACGAGCGCGCCAAGTACCGCACCTTCCCCGAGCCACTGAAGCAGAACCCCCTCTACGACACCGGTGAGCAGAGCGACTATCTGGTCGAACTGGCGGCGCAGTACGCCAAGAAGGCCGGACACATCTCGGACCAGCAGTTCGACCTGGGCGGCTACCAGATCTACACGACCTTCGACCGCACGCGGGAGGCCACGCTGACCAGCGCGGTGACCAAGGCCCGCAAACAGGCGAAGAGCGACCATCCGGGCACGGCGGCGACCGCGCACTACGGCGCCGCCTCGGTGGCCACCGACGGCCGGATCCTCGCCGTCTACGGCGGCCCCGACCACCGCAAGCAGGGCTACAACGAGTCCAATGCGAGCACTGTCCCGGCAGGTTCGGCGTTCCTGCCGTTCGTGTACGCCGCCGGCCTGGAACACGGCGTGCACAAGACCCGCGGTGGACCCGTGACGCCGGTCACCCCCGAGTCCGTCTACAACGGTGACGACGGTGTCCCCGTCACCACGCCCGAGGGGCCGTACTGGGACCGCAGTGGCAGAAAGGTCGCCGCCCACAACGACGGCAACAGGTCCTATGGACCGATCACCCTCAAGCGGGCGCTCGCCCGGTCCGTGAACACGCCGTTCATGCAGCTCGGCATGGACACCGGCCTCGGCAAGGTTCGCGAGACCGCGGAGGCGGCCGGGCTGCTGCCCTCCAGCATCGGCCGGCAGGTCCCCGCGCTGTCCCTGGGCAGCTCCACACCCAGCGCCATCCGGATGGCGAGCGGGTACGCCACGTTCGCCGCGGACGGGACCCACACCGAGCCGTACTCGGTGTGGCGCGTCACCCGCAACGGTTCCGCGGTCGCCCTTACGAAACCGGAGTCCCGCCGGGCCGTCGGCACCGCCGTGGCCCGCGACGTCACCGGGGCGCTGACGGAATCCTTCCGCCGCGCGCACCCCGATGGTGCCCCCGCCTCCCTGCAGGTGGCCGGAAAGGCGGGAACCACACAGGACGACACTGTCTCTTGGTATGTGGGGACGTCCACGTCCGTGTCGACGGCGGTCGTCGTCTACCGCATGGATCTGTCCAAGAGCCTGGAACCACTGCCGCTCGAAGGCGTTGCCGGCACCGCTGCGGACAGCGTCCCCTACGGCATCTGGTCCAAGGTCATGACGCAGTCCGGCCGGTCCCAGACGGCCGAGAAGCCCCACGTGTCCACCTCCCTCCCGGAACGAGCCAGCTATGACCAAGAGAACCGGCCGACGTCGCCGCGCCCGTCCTCCTCGCACAGCCCGTCTCAACAGCCGGGCGGGGTTCCTGACGCTGGCGACGTTCCTGGTCGTGGCGTCGGTGACGGCGACCTTCCTGGCGCTGACCCGACCGGGCAACACGGCCCCGGCGGCGTCGGCGGAGGCGGGCAGGACTCCCAAGGGCAAGGACTCGGCGGCTAGTACGGCCGGGGAGCCCGCGTGGGACGGCAAGACGAGGATCATCGGGGACGGCTCCACCTCGTACACCGGACCACAGAAAGGCGAGTTGAAGCCCGAACCACTCAAACCGGGTGAGAAACCGCCCCAGTTCGTCGTCTTCTCCTGGGACGGCGCCCTGGAGGGCGACGACCGTCTCTTCTCGCACTACCGCGAGATGGCCAAGGAGTACGACGCCCATATGACCTTCTTCCTCACGGGCATCTACCTGCTGCCCAAGAGCAAGAAGGACCTCTACCACCCGCCGCAGCACTCCGTGGGCTCCGCGGCGATCAGCTATCCGACCGACGAGCACATCCGCACCACGCTGGAGCAGCTCCGCAAGGCGTACGACGACGGCAACGAGATAGGCACCCACTTCAACGGCCACTTCTGCGGCGCCAAGGGCGGCGGCGACTGGAGCGTGCAGGAGTGGAAGAGCGAGATCGACCAGTTCTACTCCTTCGTGGAGAAGTGGAAGACCAACACCGGCTACGAGGACATCGCCCCGCTGCCCTTCGACTTCAAGAAGGAGGTCACCGGCGGCCGTGCGCCCTGCCTGGAGGGCCAGAAGAACCTGCTGCAGGCCATCAAGAGCTACGGCTGGCGCTACGACGCCAGTTCCCCGGGCGACTTCCAGATATGGCCGACGAAGAAGAACGGCATATGGAACTTCCCGCTCCAGATGCTCCCGTATGAGGGCGGCAAATACCAGGGTCTCTCCATGGACTTCAACTTCCTCTACAACCAGTCCGGCGGGGAGACCAAGGGCGACCCGGCGAAGTACGCCCAGTGGGAGCAGACGACCGTCGACTCCTACATGGCGGGATTCAATCGCGTCTACTACGGCAGCCGGGCACCCCTGTTCATCGGCAACCACTTCGAGGACTGGAACGGCGGCATCTACATGAGGGCCATCGACCAGGTCGTGAAGAACGTGTGTACGAAGAAGGGCGTGAAGTGTGTGTCCTTCAAGGAGTTGGCCGACTGGCTGGACGTACAGAAGCCCGGGACCCTGGAGCGGCTGCGCAGCCTGGACCCGGCCCAGTCGCCGGACTGGTCGACCGTGGTGAAGTGAGGCCGCCGCCCTCTGTATCGCTTCTGCAACCCCCTTCACGAGAGCCACACATGGCATGCGAAGATGCGGCTCCCGGTATCGAGTACCGGCGTAGAGGGGAACATCATTGAAATCAAGAAAACTGAGCCATAAGCGGCGTCGCACGACCATAGTGACGGCCGCGGCCGCCTCGGTCGCCGCCGGCGTGGCGCTGCTGCCCAACTGGAGCGCGGGTGCGGCGAGTGTCGCCGACCCCACGGTGGACCCGTCGACCAAGGCCACCTTCCAGCGGCTGGCGGACGCGGTTTTCACCGACCGCACGGACGCCCTGGTGGACGGCAGGAAGAGCAAGCGGAACAAGCCGCTGGCGTCGCGCTTCTCCGGCGATGTACGGCTGTCCGCCAGGCAGTCACGCGACGAGAGGTCCGCGCTGTCGCAGCTGCGGGGCCGCAAGTTCCGTCTCGCGGCGCTCGGCGAGAAGTACAGCGCCGCCACCACGAGTGTCTCGCTGGACCGCACCCGGGTGAAGGGCCGTCACGCGACCGTCGACGTCACCGAGACCACGACGCTGACCTACAAGAAGGTGCGCGGCAACGAGCCGAAGACCACCGGCTTCCAGGCTCACCACCGGCTGACGTTCAAGGCCGACCGCAACGGCGACTGGCAGCTGACCGGCATCCGTGACACCGACGACGGTTACCTCGCGGTCAACCAGGTGTCCGAGCCGCCCGCCGCCACGCCGTCGGCCGCCACACCGGACACCGCCGCCGACGACGGCCCGCCCGAGGCGACCCGCTCGGCCACCACGCGGCCCGCGCCGGCGAAGCCGAAGGACTTCTCCGCCACGGGCTACGACTACAAGGCCATGGCGGCGTACGCGGCCAAGTACTGGAACAAGTACAACCCGGACTACCCGGACTTCAACGGGCAGGGTGCCGGCGGCGACTGCACCAACTTCGTCAGTCAGTCCCTGAAGGCCGGCGGCTGGAAGCACGTCCCCGGGTACACCAACGACTTCCACAAGTGGTTCGGCAACGCGGAGATCCAGTCGGACTCGTTCGTCGGCGTCAACGAGTTCTCCTGGTTCGCCCTGTCCTCCAAGCGGGTCACCAGCCTGGCCAACGTCTACCAGATGGACGTGGGCGACGTGCTGCAGATGGACTTCAACAAGGACGGGTCCAAGGACCACTCCATGATCGTCACCTACCGCAGCCCGCAGGGTGTGCCGTATGTGACGTACCACTCCACCAACACCTACAACAGGTCGGTGGCGAGCATCATCGCGTCGTACCCGAACGCGGCTTACTACGCCTACCGCACCTGAGAGGTGCTCTTCGGGGGCGGGGGGACGGGTCTCAGTGCCCGGCCCCCCGTTCCTCCCGGATCCGTGCCACCACGCCCGCGACCGTCCGGCGCACCGCCTCGGTCTCCGTCAGGAAGTGCCAGTAGTCCGGATGACGGCCCTTAAGGGTGGCGATCGCGCGCTCCAGCCGGGCCACGGAGTCGTCGAGCGGGCCGGCGTGCCGCGGATCGGGTGTCGTACGCCCCGCCATGGCCAGCCGCTGCGCGTCCCGGATCGCGAACCGTGTCCGCTCGATCTCCTGCTGCGGGTCCTTCTGCACGGCGTTGAGCCGCCGCAGCCGGTCGCCGGCGGCGGACACCGCCTCGTCCGTCGTGTTCAGCAGCGCCCGCACGGTCGACAGCAGCGAGGTCGCGTCCGGCCAGCGCTGCGCGTCGCGCGCGGCCTGTGCCTCCTTCAGTTTCACCTCGGCCTGCCGTACGGTCTCGGCGGCCTGCTCCGGCACATGCTGCAGGTCCTGCCAGCAGGCGGCCGCGAACCGCCGCCGCAGCTCGCTCAGCACGGGCTCGACCTGACCGGCACGCGTGGTCAGCGCCTGCGCCCGGGTGCGCAGGGACACCAGCCGGTGGTCGGTCTCGGCGGCCCGTTCCGGAAGCCGCTCGGCCTCGGTGCGCACGGCCTCGGCCTCCCGGGCGACCCGCTCGGCGCGCTCCAGGGTCTGGGCCACGCCGTGCCGGCCCGCCCCCTGGTTGAGCCTGGTCAGCTCGGGGGCGAGAGCGGCCAGCCGGGCGGCGAGGTCGTCCGCTGTCAGGCCCGTGGCCCGCACGGTGTCCAGGGCGTTGCTGGCGGCGAGCAGGAACTGGCGGGCGCGCTCCACGGCCGGGGCGAGCCGGGCCAACTGGGTCTCGGCCTTGCCCAGCAGCGGCCCGAGCCCCTCACCGAAACGATCCAGCTCCCGTTTGACACGGGTGAGTTCGTCCTTGGCGGCGGTCAGGTCCGACCGGGCGCGGGAGGCGGCGGAGGCGTCGAGATCGACCCGGTCCAGGTCGTGCGCGTCCACCGCTTTGATGTACTGGTGGCTGACCTCGTCGATACGCCTCCCGAGCGCCTCGAAGTCGCTCAGTGCGCGACGGGCGGCGGGGGAGTCGTCGACCGCGGCGATGGTCTCGATCGAGATCCGCAGATCGCGCTGGGCGGTGTCGAGCTCGTAGAAAGCAGCCGCGGCGGCGTCCTTCGCGGCCTGCGCCTCGGCCCGCTGCCCCTCGCCCCGACCCCCGAACCACCGACGCGTCCCGCCCCCGGCGAACGCCGCGGGAAGCAGCAGGGCGGCGACAAGGGGGACGCCGAGCAGGACGAGGGCATCACGCACCGGGGTGGGGGGCCGTGAAGACCGGGGGACGGGAACCCGGCGCGGCGCCTGGCCGGCCTGTCGGCCGCCGCGTCCGGCCGGCGCAGGACACGGAGTGCTCGTGGGATCCGGGCAGCGGCTCGGCGAGCGGTGGTGCGCGCATGGCGCAAACGGCGTGTACGGCTGCGATGGTGTCGCCGTCACATCCCTCTCCCGTGCTGTCATCCGTCCTGCCCGGTGTCATTCTCCCACCGGTTGAGGACGAACACACGGGGCAGTCGGTTCGCCGTGCCGTGGCCGGGTCGGCACCCCCCGGACCGCGCGGTCTATCCCGCCGCCCTCACCGTGATCGACCCGTCCCGCGTCCGTGCGTCGACCACATGGGAACTGCTCGGGTCTCTGGGGACGGACACATGGACCGAGCCGTCCTCGGCACGGGTGGACACACGGTAGGAGCCGTGCGGCAGCGTGATCGTCACCGAGCCGTCCTCGCTGCTCGACTCCACGCGGTCGGGGACGACACGGAGTTCGAGGTGCACCGAGCCGTCCCGGGTCCCGGCGTGCACACGCCGCGCACCCACCCCCGTCGCCCGGATCGACCCGTCGCCGCTGTCGAGCGTCAGCGGCCCGGTCGAGTCCGTCACCCGCACCGAACCGTCCCCGGTCCGTATGCTCAGCGACTCCTTGAAACCCCGCGCCCGCACGCTCCCGTCCCCGTCCCGGACCTTGACGGCGACCCCGCGCGGCACCTCGATCCGGTGCTTTGCGGAGCAGTCCGCGACCAGTCCCGAGCACTTCAGCCGCAGCACGAGCCGGTCGTCCTTCATGACCCAGGTCACCCGGGGGCTCCCGCCGACCACCACCGACCCCTTGAACCACCGTGTGACCTCGACTTTGTCCACGTCGGCCGGAACGATCTCCAGCGCCGAGTCGTCGGAGTCGACGGTGAGCGTACGACCGTGCAGCGCGAAGGAACGGTGGTCCGGATGCGGGTCGTCCGCGGCGTCGTTCCCGCAGCCGGCGGCGGCCGCGACGAGCACCGCGACGACTCCCGCGACGGCGACTGCCCGGACATGTCGCGCACCCTTGGTACGCGCAGCGTGCGCGGCGGCCGAGCCCATACGATCCATGAGGTCCCCCTGAGAGCAGAAGCGTCCTTCGACCGTACGCATCCGCGCTCTCCGGGAGGATCCGGCCCACTCCCGGAACGAGGGTGGGGTTAACCCCCGCACCCTCCGCCGTATTACGGTTTGCGGATCACACCCTCGGGCAATGTAGGCTGTCGACTCGTCCTGGGCGCGTAGCTCAGTGGTAGAGCGCCGCCCTTACAAGGCGGATGTCGGCGGTTCGAAACCGTCCGCGCCCACCAGTCGCAGGGCACGAGAAAGGCCCAGGCCAGCGGGTGACACCCGGTGACCTGGGCCGGCACGCCGCCTCCACCGCCCACCGGCTTTCCGGTCTCACCCGGGAAGCGCTCGGCAGGCGATCGATGCGACATGACTCAAACCGGTTCGGACTGCGGTTCCGGTTGCCGCGCCGGTACGGCCCTCGGTTCCCACGGTGTGGTGGTCCGCACATAGCGGTAGACCACCGAGGCCATCGCCAGTACGAGAACCGGTCCGTAGACCCACGGATAATTCGCCAGCTCCAACGGCAGATAGCGATATGACACCAGGAGCGCGGCGAAGACGGTGGCGCCGTGGGCGACCAACCGGATCCCCGACCGGTCCCAGCCGCGGTCGTGCGAGCGCAGAGCCGCCTCGATGGTGAGTGTGAACACCACGCCGGCGAGGAGATCCGCCCCGTAGTGGTAGCCGAATCCCAGGGTGGCGCCGAGCGTGGCGATCAGCCAGAACGTGCCTGCGAATCGCAGAGCCCTCGGGCCCTTCCGGGTATGAATGAAGATCGCGGTAGCCCACGCCGTGTGCAGGCTGGGCATGCAGTTTCGCGGGGTGATCTTGTCGAACGGCATGGGGTGCGGGGTGCCGACCGGTGGCGGCGTTCCCGGCCACACATCGGCCACCGCCCAGTGGCCGGTGAACTGCGTATGCGACCACAGGGTGACCGACGCCCAGTGCGCGGTGCCGTCGCCGTAGGCGAAGACCGGTCCGACCACCGGGAAGATCATGTAAATGGCCGGCCCGAGGAGGCCGATCAGCAGAAAGGTGCGCACCAGATGATGGCCCGGGAAGCCGCGCTCGGCCGCCACGTTGCGCAGCTGGTACAGCGAGACGAGGGCCGCGGCAACCGCGAGTTGACCGTAGACGAAGTCGAGAAAATTGAAGCCGATCGGTCCGGCGGCCGTGACGATCCGGCCCACCAGCCATGACGGGCTGCCCAGCGCGTGATCGGCGGTCTCCACGTATTGGTCGAGCACCCATGGGCGCGAATTCGCGGTGATGAGCAGCCAGGTATCTCCGGCCTTGCGGCCGGCCACCAGCAGCAGGCCCAGCCCGACGCCCTTCAGCAGCAGAACGCGTTCCGGGCCGGTGCGGCGTGTGACAGCGATGACCGCACAGCCCAGAATCACCCACAACGCGCCGTTGCCGAAAGGGTGGCCGTCGGTCATGTTGACGCCTGCCATCCACCGGACCAGCAAGAGGACGACGTCGATGCCGACCGCGGCACCGGCCGCGATGAGCCGTTGCCGCCAGGGGAGCACCACCAGCATCAACGCCATGCCGGCGTACAGCAGAAAACCGGATTTTGGGGGGAATATCAGCTCTCGCGCTTGAACGGTGATGGGCCCCGGCGCACCGTAGCGACGTGCGGCGATCTCCAGCATGACAAGGAATCCGAGGGCCGCCGCGCCCGCCGCGACCCCGAGTACCACCCGTGGCCGACGCCATGCGGAGAGCCTTGTTCCGCCTTTTATTCGCGAAAGCGCCCGCGATGATATGGATATCAATTGTTTGACCAGTTTGCTGTGTTTTGGTCGAATAGGTTACTTATTGCGATGGGTGGCATGTTTTTCCGGTGAAGAACGGGTGATGGGGGCGTTAGTCGCAAGTTCGAGCATGTTATCGAAGTGACGCATGGGTTTCCGCCGGAATATGTTTTGTGTTTGGGTGGCATGGCCGACCTGTTCCTGGCCGCCGGACGGGAAGATCCCCGTGCCGGCAGAGGCTTCGGCGCGGGCCCGGAGTCATGGGGGCCGACAGCCTGGATGCCGCCGATGCGGGACCGTTTCGTGCAGACGGCTGCGCACTGCGGCTCCGGAACGGATCGGGGACCGAGGGTCTCCAGCAGCCGGTTGGTCAGGGCCGCGGCCGAGTGGGGGTAGGCGCACCAGAGGACCCCGGCTGTCTGCAAGCGCGAGATCCGGCCCTGCCGTACCGGGTTCTCTTGGCTCCGGCAGCCGTTCGACCGCCGGGTCCGTGGAGGGCTGATGCGCAGGCGCAGCCGGCGAGGAGAGGTCGTCAGGGGCCGGGGTGGACGGTCGGCCACCGGTTCGAGGGCGGGGCCGGGACTCGTCCGTGCCGTGGGGCCGACTCGAGTGCCTGCAAACACCCCGGCCGCTCCCGGCCGGGGCCTCGGGGTTTGTGTTCCCCCGCTGCCCGCGCGACGGCTATGTCTCCCGCGACGGCTCCTCGGCCGGGTGCTTCAGGCGCATCCGCGCGTCGACCTTTTTCTCGGTCGCCACCTCCGACCAGAAGCGGTGGCCGGAGACGAACACCGCGAGCTCCCGCTCTCGCCGACGGAGCTTCTCCACCTCGGCCTGCTCGTTCTCGGTCCAGCCCGGGGAGGCGGGGCGCTCCACCTTGCGCCAGCCGGTGTCGTCGCTGAATCCGTCCAGCGGTTCCACCGACCAGGGAAGCCGCTTCAGCAGGGCCAGGAGCTCTGCCCGGACCTGATGCAACTCCTCCTGACCGGCGAGGAGGTCACTCGGAAAGTCGTAGGTCGCAGCCACGGCGCAATGCTACGCCTGTTCGATTTTTGGATGCGAGTCGCTTCCCTCGCTACACCCGAACGGTTGTGGGTGAGCGCTGGACGTCACGAACGGCGGGCCGCTGTCCGGCTAGCGTGGCTCCGCATGACCGACACCGGCATGACCGACACCGAGACCGAGATCACCGCGGAGCTGGTCCGGGACCTGCTGCACGACCAGCACCCCGACCTGGCCGAGCGCCCTGTGCGCTTCGGCGCGCGTGGCTGGGACAACCAGGTGTGGCGGGTCGGCGACGACCTCGCCGTCCGGCTGCCCTGGGCGACCCTCTCGGCGGACGCGCTGTTGCGAAAAGAGCACGCCTGGCTTCCCGTTCTCGCCCCGCACCTTCCCTTGCCGGTCCCCGTCCCGCAGCGCCTGGGCGAGCCTTCCGAGCGGTTTCCGCGGCCTTGGATCGTCACCACCTGGGTGCCGGGAACGCCTGCCGACCGGGCCCCCGCCACACGCGCCGCGGAGGCGGCCGACACCCTGGCCGCCTTTCTGACCGCCCTTCACCGACCTGCCCCCGACGGGGCGCCGGCCGGCCGTGACCGTGGAGGGCCGCTGACCGACCGGGCCGAGGGGTTCGCCCAGACCCTGGCCTCGGCCGCCGAGTCGGGGCTCATCCCTGACCCGGACGCCGTCCGCGCGGTCTGGGAGGACGCCGTCGCCGCGCCCGAGTGGGCGGGGCCGGCGCTGTGGCTCCACGGCGACCTGCATCCGGCCAACGTCCTCACCGCGGACGGCACCTTCTGCGGCGTGATCGACTTCGGCGACCTCTGCGCGGGCGATCCGGCCTGCGATCTCGCCGCCGCGTGGACACTGCTGCCGGACGGCGCCGTCGAACGCTTCTATGCCGCCTGTCGGCCCACCCCGGACGCAGCCACCCGGCGTCGCGCCCGCGGCTGGGCGGTGCTGAAAGCCCTCGTCTGCATCCTCATCGGAGAGGCGGGTGTCCGCGGCCGTCCGGGCGGCAAGCGCACCTGGGGCCCACCCGCACATCACGCGCTGAGACGTCTCGTCGCGACGGCCCACCAGTGACCAGGCCCCCGGCCTTCGGCGCCAGACGCTTCGGAACCGCCGGCCAAGACCCACACGGTCTGACCCACACGGTCTGACCCACGCGCCTCCGGGCCGGTCCACGGTACCGGCCCGCAGGGGCCGGACCCCGCGGCCCGCCGCGGTCCGGCCCACCCCGCCGACCGTCCGTGCGCGGCGGATACCTTTGGTGCCCGTGACCCTTGATGATCTGCGCGTCTTCGTCGCCGTCTGCCGGGCCGGCAGCCTGAGTGCCGTGGCCCGGGAACTGGGGTGCACCCAGTCGGCCGTCAGCCAGCACGTACGGCGGCTGGAGCGCGAGGTCGGGGTGGGGCTGCTGGAACGGCAGTCGCGCGGTGTCGTGCCCACCCGGGCCGGGCGCGTGCTCCACCAGGCGGCCGAGGAGGGCATGTCGGGGCTCGACCTGGCGCTGCGCAGGCTGGCGGAGATCGCACGGGGCGACGGCGGTGTCGTACGGATCGCCACCGGCAGTGTCACCGTGCGGCACTTCATGGCCGCGGCGGTGGCCGAGTTCCGGCGGCAACACCCTGAGGTAAGCCTTGAGTTCCGGACCGAGAGCTCCAGCCACAGTTGCGTGGACGCACTGCGGGAGCCCGGGCTCGATCTCGCCTGGGTGACCCTGGGGGCGCCCGTGCGCGGGGTCGAGCAGCGCCCGGTCGTCCGGCTGCCCTGGGTGCTCGCGGTACCCGCCGCCGACGAACTCTCCGCGCGGGAGCGGATCGAGGCCGCCGACCTGGCGGGGCTGCGGCTCATAGGGCTGCCCGAGGGCTCCACCTCGCGCATCCAACTCGACGCCGCCTACGCCAGATTGGGAATACCGGCGGTCGCCTCCGACACCAGCGTCGCCGACTGGGACACCGCCATCCTGCTGGCCGAGCTCGGTGTCGGCCACGCGATCGTGCCGGACCTGCCCGGCTGGCGCGACCACGGCCGACCCGGGCTGCGGTTCATCCCCGTGCCCGAGCTGCCGCCGCTCACCGTCGGCTGGGCGGCGCGCCGCTGGGACACGCTGTCCCCGTCGGCCCGCGCCTTCGCCGGCACGGTCGTCCGGCACAACGCCCCGTCCGACGCCTTGCCTTGACGGCGCCGCCTTGACGGCGCAGTCCTGATGGCGCCGGTTCGCAAGGGAGTTCAGGACGACGGCCGTCAGGAGCCCGGGAAGGACCGGCCCAACTCCGCCACGAGCCGCGCCGCCACCGGCACCTCCACCCCGTTCCGCTCCGCCGCCCGTAGCAACGCGCCGCCGATCGCGTCGAGTTCGAGCGGGCGTCCCGCCTCCACGTCGCGCTGCATCGACGACTTCATCTCGGGTGGGAAGGCGTCGTAGCGGGCGAGCGCCGCCGCCGCGTCCGTGGCCGCGCCGCTTGCCCGGCCCACTGCGGCCGTCTCCTCCACCAGGGACACCAGCTCTTCACGGTGTTCACTGCGGATGACACCGAGCGGCGCCCCGTACCGGGTGGTCAGCAGCGCGAACGGGGCGAGGAACGCCATCTTCGACCACAGCGCCGCCGCCTCCCCGTCCAGGACCCGGACCCGCACCCCGGCCCATTCCAGGGCGCCGGCGAGCCGGTCGAGCCGGTCCTGCGACACGGCGTCCCCGGTCAGGTCGACCTCCACGAAGGGGCTGCCGTGCTCGATCACCCCCGGCGCCAGGCGGGTCGACTCCACCCGGATCACCGCGGGGGCCACGCGGGAGTCGCCGTAGCGCTCACGCAGTGCCGCCGGGTGTTCCACGCCGTTCAACAGCGGTACGACCAGGGCGTTCTCGCCCGGTGCGGTGGCCGGGACCCGCTCCAGCGCGGCGTCGAGCGAGGTGTGCTTGACGGCGACGAGCACCACGTCGGCCGGCTCGCGCAGCTCCGTGTCCGCCTCGACCCGTGCCGTGAAATCGCCGAACCTGTCGCTGCGCACACGGATGCCCCGATCCCGCAGCGTCCGTGCCGATGCGTCGCCCGCCAGGCAGATCACCCGGTGCCCGGCCCGGGCGAGCAGTGCGGCGAGCAGACCGCCGACACCGCCGGGGCCCAGGACCGCCACGGTGAGGTCGTCGTTCGTCATGTTCCGTCCCCGATCATCGTCCCGACCGACGTCCCCGGTCACAGTGCCGGTCGCCGGGGTCGCCGTGCCGGGGCGCCTGTTCGGGGACTCTCGGAGATGATCACAAGGGGCCCCGATTCCAGTCAATCCTCCAAGAAACTTGCCTACCTCCAAGAGAAGTCTTGGGGGTGGGGTGGGGGCGGGCCCACGGGCCACTCTGCGCCCCGCCCTCCTACAGGCCGGGCTCCTGCCCCGCAGCCGTACCGAGGAACCCGGTTCCAGCAGGTGCAGACGGTCCGTCAGGCCCGCCTTTGCGAACGCCTTCCTGAGCATGGTGCCGTCCTGGGGGAAGTGGGCCCAGTGCTCGAAGTGCAACGGAACGACATGGCGGGCGCCGAGGATCCGGTCCGCCTCGGCGGCCGCCTCGCTCGTGAGCGTCAGGGGGCGTCCGGGACCAGCGGGGTGCGGGCGGCACCGGCGAACAGGACGGCCACGTCGACGGGGCCGACGCGGTCGGCGATGGCGCGGACCGCGTCGAGGGAGGCGTTGTCACCGCTGACGTAGACCGTCGGCAGGTCCGCGCCCGACAGGACGAAGCCGGTGACCTCGCCGACGAGCGGCTCGCTGCCCTCGGGGCCGTGCAGCGCGGGCACGGCGGTCACCCGCAGCACTCCGCCCGCCGGGCGCGGCAGCTCCACCTGCTCCCAGGACCGCAGGGCCCGGACGGGGCACCGACGCGCTCGTACGCCGAGGCCGTGGACAGGGTCACCGGGGCCTCCGTGAGCAGGTCACGGCCCGCCGAGTCGAGATTGTCCGGGTGCTGGTCGTGCGAGAGGAGAACAGCATCGACGGGGGTGATCTCCGTCGCCGGGACCGCCGGCCCCGCCGTCTTCACCAGGCTGCGCGAGCCGACGGGGTACTCGCCCGGCGGATCGAAGGTGGGGTCCGTGAGCAGGCGTACGCCGCCCAGCTCGACGACGGCGGTGGGGCCGCCCACGTACAGGATGTCGACAGAGTTCATGCCGATCAGAATCCGGCGGGCGACCGGGCTGTTCCCGGGATCGGTGCAAAGGCGGGCGAAGACGGGGCGGCGGCGCGAGACTGGACCCATGTGCCGCAGTATCAAGACGCTCCGCCCGCCCGCGATCCCCGAGGAGGCCACGGAGGAGGAGGTCCGCGCCGCCGCGCTGCAGTTCGTGCGCAAGGTCTCCGGTTTCCGTGCTCCGGCCGCACACAACCGTGAGGTGTTCGATCACGCGGTGGACGCGGTCGCCGCGGCGACCGCCGAACTGCTCGCGGGTCTGCAGGTGCGGGGAGGGGCCCGTTCGGCTAGTCCCGCGGGGCCGGGCGGCGCATGAGGTAGGCCGCGCCCGCACCCGCCGCGAACAGCACCGTCACCGAGACGCCCGTGGCCAGCCAGGTCGCGCCCAGCCACTGGCCGCCGAAGTAGCCGAGGGCCACGCTGTACCCCGCCCAGGTGAGGCCGGCCAGCGCCGACCAGGGCAGGAAGTCCCGGGCTCGGCGGCGGGCGGCACCCGCGCCGAGGGAGACGACCGAGCGGCCCGCGGGCGCGAACCGCGCCAGGATCACCAGCGCACCCCCGCCGCGCGCGAGCGCCGCGCCGAGGCGTTCGTGCGCGCTCGTCAGTCGGCGCGAACGGGCGATCGCGCGGTCCAGTCGGGCGCCGCCGCGCCAGGCCAGGCGGTACGCCACCAGGTCGCCCAGGACCGAGGCCGTCGCCGCGCACGCGACGAGCCAGAAGACGTCCGGTACGCGTGTGACTGCGGACCCCGCCGCTGCCGCGGTCGCCGCCGCGATCACCAGGACACCGCTCGGCAGCAGCGGAAGGAAGACGTCCAGCAGGACCGATGCGGCCACCACGGGGTAGATCCAGGGGCTGTCGGCCAGCGACCCCACACTCTCGAGCACCCGTATCTCCCCGTCCCACTCCCCAGAGGCACCTGCGTACCGCGACGTCACGGGGAGCGGCAGGAGCGCCTTCGACAGCCGTACAGCGTACGCGGCCGGGACGGGAGATGCACCGGGGGTCGGTGAGGCGGCCGGGACGCCTGCCGTGTCCGGGACGCCTGCCGCCGGTCCCAGGACGTCTGCCCAGGTGCCCGGGGCATCAGGCCGTGATGGGCTCCGAGGACTGCTTGTCCACGGTGGCCGAGCGGGAGGCCAGCAGGCGGTCGAGGCTGAAGGCACCGGAGCCGGTGAAGGCCAGCAGCAGGAAGCACCAGCAGAACAGCACCGGCAGCTCACCGCCGTTCTGGATCGGCCACAGGGCCACTGGCTGGTGCATGTCGAAATACGCGTACGCCATCGAGCCCGAGGCCACGAACGCGGCACCCCGGGTGCCGAGGCCGAGCAGCACCAGGCCGCCGGTGACGAGTTCGATCAGGGCCGCGTACCAGTCGGGCCAGGTGCCGGCGGGGATGGTGCCGCCGTCACCCGTCGCACCGCCCAGGACACCGAACAGCCAGGCGGCGCCGTGGCAGGTGAAGAGGAGGCCGATCACCATGCGGAACAGGCCGATGGCGTAGGGCTGAGCGTCGTTCATGCGTGGGGCCATGAGGGGGCTCCTTCGGTCTGGCCCGGTCCGCGGGCGGACCGGTCGTGGGGGCGGAAACCGATTCGGCCACCAAAGTAGGCAGACCTCCGCGAGGTCCGCAGGTCGGCACAGGACCGAATGGCGGCGGGGGCCCTGCCCTTGACGGTGAATCAGGCGGCGGGTGGGCGCGGTGCCGCGTTCGCCAGCCGGTGGCGGGAACCGTCTGCGGCACGCGGCGGACGCAGGAGTCATCCGAACGGCCCGGCGGTAAGCCGGTGGTGCGCCGGTGGTGCGCCGGGACGGCGCCGCGGGCGCGACTGTGCCGGCCGCGCCGTGGCGAGGGGGCCGCCGCGGCCGGGTGCGTGAGGCCGGGCAGGGC